>JBHHXS010000263.1:0-5029 GCA_046757145.1 Phycisphaerae bacterium
AGCCGACACCCGTGCAAGGCAACGCTGTGGAGGTCATTCTGCGCCTCCGCCAGAGGGATGAAAGGCGCGTTAGGATATGGAAGAAAACTCTGAGCTCCGGTTCGACCGGGAGCGGGGGGAGCGACAGTACCGGCGGGACGGGTGGCACCGGCGGCACCACATACACGCTGGTCCTAGGCCCCGGAAAGCCGCGCACCTACCGCGTCGCCAGGAAACAAGGTGCTAACCCCGCGGCCGGCTGGCGTGAGGAGTTCTACATCGAGGCGCTGACTTTGGCGTATGACCCGAGCAGGCCGGCGCCGCGGGGAAAGGCGCCCCCACCACCGGGTGCCCAGCGCACCCCCGCCCCGGCGACGACCGGTGGGTCACAGGTTTCTCCGACGATTAATACTACGAACACTGCCGCCAGCATTTACGATACTGAATCGCGGCAGCTTCTAGGCGAAGTGTGGCTTGATGTGATCCACAAGACGCAGACCGGGCGGAGACCTGCAAGCCTGCGGGACGTCGGTCTGTTCACCATTGCGCCTTGGATCATGACGTGGAACACGCTGGACGTGGAGCGTGTGTACGTGATTCTGCTTACCCACACGCGGTCTCAGCGGTATATCACGGCTTATCTCCAAAATCAGAACCATGCCATGGTCTGGGATCTTCAACATGGTTGCAGTCAGGCTGGCGTGGGCTCCGCCCCGAACACGGACACGACACAGGAGATCCCGACCAGCAGCCCCGGCGCCATTCGAAACCCTAACGACGTACCGTTCTATGTAGTCGATGGGACCCACGTCGTGGACCGAGGGACGACGGTCACAAGCCGGGACATCAACGTGGCCACAACTCCACGGACCTACACGCCTACTTACTCCTATACCTATAACAAAGACCGATGGATACAGGACGAGTTCGAGATTGGGTACTGTTACGGCCCGCATCACTGGCTGCATGTTGCGGTGCACCTTCCGCGGAACCGCGGGGTGGCGAAGTTCGTCGAACGGGAGATGGCTCATCCGGGTCTCGGCATCTTCAACGCCCTTGACAGCGGCGGGGGACCGGGCAGCGTCAACTACGGAGGCAACCTGGAGGTCTCACCGCCGGTATCAAACGCCACCGCGGCCATTCCCGCCTCTAGTGATCCGAATCGGTATTCCGGTCCGTCAATCAAACAGCACCGCGCAGCGCCGTTCGGAAAGATTATACTTGGGGACAGCAAACTGAATCGTGTGCAAACGCGTTTTCGCAACTTCCTCTTTGCCCAGCGTGTACAACCGGTCGTTCCGGTGGATACTGCGTGGCTTGGCGTCGGCCACGTGGATGAGTTCATGACTTTTGTCCGCGCAACGAGCGGTAAGAACTTCAGGATGCTCCTGGCCGATGTCCCCGTCATGACCAATTTGCTGACGAGGATCAAGAATGCTGACCCGTCCGCTACGATGCACGCGGGCAAGTACCGTGTGTCGGGAACGGTATCTCCCACGGCTCCCGTGCTCGTCGCTCCAAGCACCTACCGAGTTCGATACAGGCACGGAGATGTGGCTCATTATGTTGAGGAGTTCGTTGAGGACACGTGGCTACGTAGCGGGCTTCGGCGCATTCACGGATACAGCCAAAGGGTGTGGAATCGCAAGCTCCGCCATATACGCGATCGGCTTGTTGCCGCCCTTGATCTCGACCCGGATGCCGACGTATTGCCTATACCCACGTACTTCAAACCCTCGCGCGTTCCGGGAATGCGCCTCGGTGTAGGGGAGAACTACACGGTGGCGGAGAACGTCGGCATGGTCAACATGCTGGTGGTCAACGACCATTTGATGGTCCCGCGTCCTTATGGGCCCAGGCTACCCCTCGCGCAGGCGAGGCAGGTGGTAAGGGAAGTACTGGCCGATACGTTGGGGAGCTCCGCCCCTCCTGTTCGTCCGACGTCGGCCGACCCGCATTACTTCTGGGCGAGGCCAAGAGAGTCGCTTGAGAAGCTAGCGCTCTACTTTGCCCGACCTGCACCGAGGCCGGGACATGACGCCAAGGAGGTGCGCCGCCGCCTCATCCGCAAGATCCACAACCCCAGCGCTTCGCTCGGACCTTCGCAGTACCAGGCGGCAGTGGACACTCTCAAGAATGCTATCCTGAATGAGCCGGAGAACAGGAACGCGCCCACGCCCATTCAGAATGCTCTAACATCGGGGTCGGACCCGACCTTCACGAAGTGGATGCACGTGAGAATTCCGGGAGACACGGTGGATGTGTTCGAGATGTACATGAAATCGATCCTCGAGGCCATCGGGAACACGGTACACTTTGTCGACGATTTCGAGTCGTACCACGAGCAGTGGGGCGAGGTGCACTGCGGCACCAATGCAAAGCGCAAGCCGCCGGAATTGCATTCGGGGTTCACCAGCCGGTGGTGGGACTCCGGCGTCTATGATCCGGATTATGACACCACCTACGATCCCGACGCGTAGCCGGCTAGCGACCCTGGCGGGCACTCAGTGTTTTGCCCTTTGCCTCGCCGGGCCGACGCCAACGCAACCCGCGGGTTGCTTCAACCACACGCGGTCGTATGGAGGCCACTGGAAGATGACAGACGACACCATGGATACTTTCGAGCAGTTCTTCCCCGTCGCAAGTACCGGGCGTGGAGCATCCTATAAGGAGGCCAGAGATGCGATACTGGCCGTGGACCCAAAGGAACGCCCGCAAACCCTTGTGAAGCTGAAAGCTGCGGGCGTCGAGCCGGATGATTGGGAGGCGGCGCTGACGGCCCAGATGATCTCCGGATGGATGACCAACAAGGGGGACTTCATACAGTGTGCCGCTTACATGCGTGGGAGCTTGCCGGGGCCTCCGCCTCTACCTGGATTCACGTCTCAGCACCGCGCCGACGCAATAGCTACGCTAGGCGAAGACGTTATACCCCGTGTTCTCGAGCTTCTTTGGAAGGCGCGCGAGTACGGCAATGATACCGAGCGTGGGGCGCTTTTCGGCGCTCTGTGCGTACTTAAGGATGACAGGGCAGTGATGCCGGCTATTGAGATGTCTGAGGAGACGGAGCCGGAAATGGTTCAGATCGAGTCTGTCAACCTGCTATCCGTTCTTGCGGACTCACGGGGCTTCGAACCGGTCTTGGACGTTGCACTCGACCTGGATAGGGACGAAGACGTGCGCGCCACGGCGATACGAGGCCTGGCCGAGTTTGATGATCCTCGCGCTGCCAAGTCAATAACTGAGATTCTCGAAAACGAGGAGCGATCACTGGAAGACCGCCGTGCGGCTGCCGATGCTCTGCAAGAGCGCGCCGACCCTGAATCCCGGGGGCTGGTCGCCCGAGCTCTTGCGGATACAGACGACGAGGACATCCAGCTAACGCTGATCAGCACGCTAGGTGAGATTGGAACCGGGGCGGACATACCGAGTCTGGAGCATGTTGCAGAGGATGGAAGCCGTGATGTAAAACAATCTGTAAGACATGCTATACGCGGCATTCGAGCCCGTGAGCGTAAGAGATGATTGACCGTTGCCTCTGTGTACGAGCTATGCGGAGACCAGCCAACGCCACGGGGTGTGAGAGTGGGAGAGTTGCACCGTGCTGCGCTGTAACATGCACGATGACTTTCTGAGGACCGACGCGGGCAATGGGATCGAAACGGGGCGGTGCTCCGCGAGGACAGCAGACCCGACGGGAGAAACCGGGGCGATCTACGATTCTGGTCGATGCGAAAGGATGAGCTATGCCGCCAGCAGCACGAGTGACTGACATGCACACTTGCCCGATGGTGACCGGGGTCGTGCCTCACGTAGGCGGCCCCATCCTGCCGCCGGGGTGTCCGACAGTGTTGATCGGATTCATGCCTGCGGCCCGCGTCGGTGATATGGTTACGTGCGTCGGGCCGCCCGACACGATAGCCAAGGGATCGCCAACCGTCGTGATCGGCAACATGCCGGCGGCTCGCATGGGCGACAATACGGCTCACGGCGGCGTCATTGTACTTGGGCACCCCACGACCATGATAGGCCCATGATGACGAACGCGCTTGGTCAACGCTGTGAGAATCGAAAAGATCCGCGAACCCCTTGCGGTTCGCGGACTGAGCAGCAGAATCGAGCTGCAACCTATAGGCTGGACCGCGCGACCCGGAAGCTTCCCGGGCGGCGCCTTGACACAGGAGAACGCTTATGGACTCCATCGTGGAGGAGAAGGTCAAACGCTTCCTGATCGACAGGTTGCGCCGGGCTCCGCATGAATGCGGCAGCGTCTGCCTTAACATCAACAGGCTGGCCCGCAAGGGTGGGTACGGACTGGATGAGCGCTTTGCCCGCTCGGGTCTTGCAGCGGGCCCCGAAGCGCGGATCGCGGCTGCGATCGTGGCCAGCGCTCTTGGAATCGGTGGAGGCACGGCGACGTCCGAGCATGTCATTCGGAACCAGGTCGGCCGCTGGGTTACAACGACCGCTGGAACCGCCCGTTAGGCGGACAGGCGGCAACAGTCGTCATCTCACCCCCTGTTGCAGGCGAGCGTGCGCGTAAAGTGGCTTCACAGCGGCGACCGCGTGTCGCATGCCGGCGGCCCCAAAGTTCGAGTCGTTTACCTTCGCTGCTCTTACTTGGGCGGACCCGGTGCAAGCAGGTGTGCGTAGCGTTGGTCAAGCCGGGCCGCAGTGCGGTAGTGCTCCTGTGCCGACCTCATTGCCTGCTGCGACTCAAGTAAGCGGGCAAGGTTGAAATGGGCGTCTGCATTGGTAGGGTCGATCCTTATGGCCCGCCTGAAGTGATCGCCTGCCCGCCCATTCTGCCCGGTGCGCAACATGGCAAAACCCAGGTTGTTGTGCAACTCTGCATCGTTGGGCGTCGTCTCCAGGGCTCGCAGATAACAGGGGATGGCCTCGTCGAATCGTCCTCTGAATCCCAAGAGCGTCCCGAGGTTGTATTGGGCGCCCGCCAGGTCGGGGTCTAGCTGGACCGCTCGGCGCAGCGCGGCAACGGCGTCATCGAAGCGGCCCATGGCGCGGAAGTGGTCGGCCTGGAAGCCGGTCT
>JBHHXS010000264.1:0-5028 GCA_046757145.1 Phycisphaerae bacterium
GGTATTCCTCGGCAAGCCTGATTGGCCAGGCGGGCTCGTCCGGCTGGTCATCCGCCCAGGACTTCAGTTGTCTGAGCACTTCCTCGTCCTCATCGGTTAGCCTCAATGCCTCGATTATGGCGACGCGATAGCGCGTGCGCGCCGTATCATCAAGCTCGCTGCGTGCCTCCTGCTCCCTGGCCAAGGTAAGTGCGGCGTCGTAGTCCTGCATTATGAGGTACAGGTCAATAAGCTCGTGACGCCACGAGTGGCGGTTTGGCCGCCGGGGAAGCAGGCTTTTCAGCTCTTCTGCTGCGGACTCGAAATCGAGCAACCGGCGTTGCGCTTCGATCAAACCGAGGGCGGCCACCTCGTTGTCGGGGTCGAGTGCCAGAGCGTTCATGTACGCTGACTTGATCTCTGCTGCTTCGTCGAAGCGATCATAGCTCTCCGCCACGGCGATCCACGTTCTTGCATCGGGGCGGCTCTGTTCCATCGCTTCAAGCAGGGTTCTTCGGTAGACCTTTGCGTCCCTGGTCTGGAAGTGCTCCAGAACCGCCCTGCAGCGAGCCTTGGTGGTCGGCGTACGCGCTGACTTCTCGAGTTCTTTGAACTGTTCCATTGCCGCATCTAGCGCGCCTTCCTGCAGTTGTAGTACGGCCAACAGCTCCCGCGCATCCTCATGCAACGGGTCCTCTTGAAGCAGGACGTTGAGCTGTCTCGTGGCCTGAAGCACATGCCCGTTGCGGTGGTGAAGGCTGGCCAGCTCAAACATCGACTCGGTGTCCGCCCGATCAAGTTGGATCGCGGCCCGGAAATGCAGCTCCGCCTGCTCGAGATCGTCTAGACGTTCGTATACCTGCCCCAACACGCGCTCCAACCGCGCATCTTCGGCCAGGTCATCCTTCTCGCGCCCGGCCGCCGACAACGCATCGTCATAGCGGTGGAGCCGTAGGTACACACCCGCGAGCGCCGCGCGCGCGGGCAGGAACGTCGCCCGGCGTGCAAGGCTGGCACGCAGTAGCTGTTCCGCCTGTTCGAGGCGCCCCGCAGCGGCAGCCAGAACGCCACGAAAATAGCAGGAGATATGGCTCTCGCCGGATTCGGCAGGGTGAGACAGCAGCGCCGTCACAGCGTCTTCGCTGGCAGCCAGCGCCGTGATCTTCATCTCGTAACCCGCCAGATCCTGCGGATGCTCCCGGACCGCATCAGCACACAGGAGGAGGGCGTCGCGCCACGCCGACGACGTGAAGAGCACCTCGACAAGTTGAGTTCGCACCTCAACAGACTCCGGGTGCCTGGTGAGATACTCCCGCAACTCCTGCGCAGCCTCTTGCGGGCGTGAGAAGCGCATTAGCGCTTCGCTCAACGCGAGCACGAGATTGACATCATCAGGGCGTCGCACGGCGCGCGCGCGGAGGTCGTCGATAACACCCATAGGATGTCCCAGACGTTCGTGGACCTCTGCCAGAAGCCGTAAGACTGCTTCATCACTGGTGCGAATGGCACGCACGGCATGGAGAGCATCAGCCAGGCGCTCTGCGCGCATCAGCAACGTGGCGTGACGGAGCCCCAGCACAGCGTCGTCCGGCGAGTCTGCCGCCGGCTTCGCCAACGCCTGGGCGGCCTCCGAGAAGCGGCCCAGTCTCTCGAGTATGATCGATTTCTCCTGCCCCGCGGATCCGCCTTTGGCTTGAAGCAAGCTGGCGAGTTCGCCCGAGGCCGAAGATTCATCGATTCGGGTGGCTGACTCCTCGAATTCGACGTACTGTCCGAGGGCAGCCTCGAGATACCCTTGTTGTTCCAACGCCTTGGCCAGGTGATACCGGCAGAGCGCAGCCAACTCCTCCTGAGATTCGACGTTGCTGCACAGCAGCGCCGTTCGGTAGGCTGCTATCGCCGATCCCGCCGACCCGGCGTTCGCCTCACATCGTCCCAAGATGTAATGTATCCGGATATCGTCGGGTCGGGATTCGATAGCGCGCCTTGCGTCTATCATCGCCCGCTGAACATTACCCGCTTCCCAGTTCAAAACCGCAAGCGCGCGGACAAGATCCGGGTGATTGGGGTCGTAGCGCAGTGCACGCTCAATCTCGAACAGGGCTTCGGTATAACGCTGCTCATCCGCGAGCCTTCGTGCAAGCGTCAACCGTCTGACAGCCTGCTCGGAGAGAGGCGAAACCGGCTCCGAGGGCTCCGGCTTCGACACTGCAGGCGTGATGTCAGCTAGCGGCAGGTAGGCCCGCGCCGGATTGACATCGGGCAGTACGCCGCGTGGCCCGCTCGCGTCGCGCCTCGCCTGCTCCGCCGGATGCGTGGCGCAGCTCGCGATAGCGCCCGCCAACACCCACATGCATCCGTACGCAGTTCCAGATGATCGGGGTTGCCAGTGCAGCACGGTTAGCGTGTCTTTCTACTGTGGGCCTTTCTCGTCCGTGACGTCCGTCGCCGGCTCCGCCCTGCTTTGGCACCTTTATCACCTGAGAAGGACCGCATGTTCAGGCAGAACTCCTTGGTGTCGGATGCGCCTATGTGTCGCTCCAGGAACGCCTGCACCTCCGCCCGAGTCGCTAACGGGTGAATCAACTCAGCGTCCCGCAGCGATCGGAGAAGCTCGTCATCGACAGGTACGGCGTGCCCGCCAAGGCTCCACAGGAGCACCGAAGCCACCGCGTATTCGTCAACGGCCTCGAGCCCCTCAAGGTACTCTCGCGCCTCGCGGCGCCCGACCTTCTTCAGGCGATCAAGCGAAAGCCTGTTCTCACGTTGAAAAATGCATTGCAGTGCGTCAATGAGTCGCTGGGCTCGCAGTGCCCCATCCGGTATGGTATTACCGATAGCCCGGCTTACCTCGTGGGCGCTCGAGATCCGCACCTCATTCCAGTCGACCATGACTTCCATGAGATTGTCGAGCGCGCGCTCGGCCTTCGCGTCGCCGCACGCGACTCCGAAGATGCCGATGGCCAGGCGGCGCAACGGGTCATCCGCTTCCGGGATCGTAGGCCGTGAAACGCCCTGCCGGAATCTGGCATAGGCCCGTTTTAATCGTGCAGCGTACGCTGTCCCTTCCTTCATTACTCAGCGTCCTGTGGATTCTCGAGCGCGCCAAGGGCGGGTATGTCCGTGTCCAGCGGTTCTAGCGCAACGTCGGGGTTGCAATCGCTACCGGTTTCGTTGCGACCACATTTGTTCTCAGCCAGCAGTTCCATGGTCCTGCGCAGGCCCTCGGCAGCTTCGTCGATCTCGAAACGCAGCTCGGGGCAGTGGCGCATGGTGAGCTCGCGCGCAAGGAGGCGTTGGATGTAACCAGCGGCGTGCCGTACGGCACGCAATGTCCGCCGCTGCACGCCGCTCTCGCCGCGTATACTCAGGCGGACCTTGGCCGTCAGAAGGTCCGGACTCATGACAACCCGCGTCACCGTCGTCATCTTCTCCACACGCGGATCGTGCAGCCTGTGTGCTATCACCTCGCTGACGATCGTACGAATGGTGCTGGCTACCTTCTCTTTGCGGTAAGGTCGCATGAGATTCTAGAGCATCTCCCGTTCGTAATCGAGCACGGTCAGCCCACTGGCGCGGCGAAGCAGATCAACGATCCGATCCAATTGGGAGTGCACCGGTCGGGCCTCATTCGATACCATCGCGATTCCCAGCCGGCAACGCCTAAGCGAGTCAGCGCGGGCAACCTCCGCGACGGAGACGTTGAACCCGTTGTGGATTCGTTGTTTGACGCTCTGGATCACTCGCCGTTTGTCCTTGAGCGAACGCGCATCCGGAATCGCGACTTCCACGGTTAGCACCCCGACGATCATCGACCCCTGTCACCGATTGTCCTTGCCGCGAAGCTCCCGTCGTGAATGCCGATCTTGAACAGCAGCGTGCGACGCTCTTTAGTGATGTATGGGATCACCCCGATGCGCGACAGCGCTTCAATCACAAACGGAACGTCCTTCTCCTTGACACCATTGAATAGTAGCTCCCCCCGAACGTACTTTCTGTCGAACGAATAGGTCACCTCTTCCGGAATGTAGTGAGTTATCAGCTTTTCGATCGACAGAAGCCTGCCGTTGGCCTGCAGGATCCTCGGAAGAAACAAAGCCCGCACGCCCTTGGACTGCCGGTTGCGCAGCTCGACGTTGCGATACTGGCGGACGAGATAGATCTGCTCCGGGGTCTCATCGGCGAATATGATGCCCTCGTCCGGAAGGAAGTACTCGTCGAGTAGTTCCGCCCGCTCGCTGTCCGAAGCACGCAGCAGGTCTCTTCTAAAATCCATGTATCCGGCGTCCAAAGTCAGCTTTGGATCGTTCCAACGGAACACCACCTCAACGACGTAATCACCGTCGGGCAGGTGCGTCTGTACCTGGCCGGCACGAAACTGTGCCACCCCCCGCGTGTTGTTGATTCGTCCGGCGGCCGGAGCCTTGGCAGAGGCCATGCAGAAAACCGTCGCCCCGGGAGGCGTTGAGTTCACGTAGAGCCCGATGAGCTTCTCCCGCGCGATCAATCCCGGCTTCGGGGGCTCGCGTCTTTTCGGTGTGTCGTCCGATGTGGTCGGCTCAGACTTCTCTGACTGAGTCTTGAACGCGCCGATTCGCTTTGTTATTCCATCCCCCTTGAACAGAGGGATCACAAACATCCGGCCCACTACGATGACAATGATGATAAGCAGGGCACCGTAACACAGTCTGAGCACTACAGCGAACGGGTTGAACTCACCCGGGCGCCGTACGCGCTTCACGTGCCCTTTGCCTCTCGAACGCCTGCGCTTCTTGAAGCCCTTGCCCTCGTCCGGCTGCTCTATGTCGCCAAAGAGGAAATCCAGGTCATCGCTCGCACCCTCCGGGACATTCGCCGGCCGGCCGCAATAGGAGCATTTCACTATGCCTCCGGCGTCCTCGTCCTTGGCACGGACCGTGTGACCACATTCCGCCTTGAATTCGATCATCTTTCTGCAGCCTTCATAGGCACGGCCCCGATTATCGCAGTGCGGTATGATCTGCCCATGCCCGGCACTGGGAATTGGCGCCCGCGATGCTCCCTGCGTGT
>JBHHXS010000265.1:0-4995 GCA_046757145.1 Phycisphaerae bacterium
CGCTGAAAATCGCTGATCAAAATCAGGTTGCGGCGAGTGCCAACTTTGGCTCGTCTGGTGTACATGTCTACGGGGGAAGGGTGCGATGTAATACGATAATCGGCAGCACCGCCCCTACGACGCAGATACAACTCTATGGGGGGACGTTGGATTATCGTGGCGGCGCACCAGTGGTAGGATTGGGACCGGACATCTACGCCATAGCCGGGACACTGGACCTACGGAACAGTAGCGAAGTAGATGGGTTGCTGGATGTCAATGAATTGTGGGTGTATCCCGGTGCGACGGTGAAGCGCGGCGAGGCGCTTAGCATAACAGGAACGACACACTATGTGAGCCAGGAGTAACGATATGGCAATGCGAGTATGGTCATCGAGCGGCAGTGGCGACCTGAGCCTTGCCGCGAATTGGGGCGGAACGGCGCCGGTTGCGAATGATGAGATGTTATTCCCCGATGGGAATACCCATTCGGTCACGTCGAACCTTACGGGTCTGGCAATCGACGCCGATGAGATCATCACGGACCCCGGATACAGCGGGAACATCGGGTCCAGCGGGTCGCCGATGGTTATCAGCGCCGATCGCGTCTACGTGCGCGGGTCCGGCGAGTTCTGGTTCCAAGACAAGGCGACGACGACAACGGACTTCTGTGTGGTCGATGCGGCGTCACCGACTACCGTAGTCAACCTGTCCGGTGATACCATCACCGACGTAGTTGCCCAGCGCGGTGCACTGACCCTGGCCGGTACGGTAACGACCTTGCAGGCGGGCTATCACAGCAGCCCGTCCGGCGACTTGACATGCATCGTCGAATCCGGCGCGACCTTGACCAGCGTCATACAGAGCGGCGGGAACGTGACGTGTGATACGGCGATCACGCGATGGGACATGACCGGCGGGAGGGCCACGCAGGACACGGCGGCGGTAACAACGCTCAATCTGCTTGGGGGGCGGTTCGTCTACAAGCACTCCGCATTGACGACCGTGCGGGTCCATTCCGGTGCAATCCTGGACCTATCCAAATTGACGAAACAACTGACGATCACGACGCTGATCGAGCTACCGGGTGCCAGGGTCTTGCGCCCGGTCGGGTCTGATTTAGTTATGATCACAAACCACTACGATACCGATTTCGGAACGCCGTAGCTATGATTGGAATGACGGTGACAATCCAAGAGGCGGGCAAACCGCAACCGCTGTTCGATCACATGCTCGTGACGACCGGGTCCGTAGATGTTGACGCCACGGACGGCAACGCGGCGGCGGTATACATCGGCGATGAACTCGTATCCGCGACTCTTAAGCACGGTCGCAAGCTGGCTGCGAACGACACACTTACCCTGCTGCCCGGCACGGACCTCTCGACGGTCTATATCGACGGGACCGCAGGCGACTCGGTGAGGTGGACGGAAGCATGAGCGAGATCACCCGCGACACGCAAACCGCCGGTAAGTCGCGCAAGACCTTTGCGCCGGGGGGTGCGGGCGGCGGGGGCGGGATCACAGGGCCATCGACTACCACTGCCACACGCCTCGCAATATGGGATGACGCGACGGGGACCGCACTCGAGCAAGCCAAGGCGTCGTTCACCAACATAATCATTACGTTGTCCATCAGTGACGGCGCCACGGCCGGGAACCCTTCGATCAAGTTCGACGGACTTAACAACGATGCAACGATCGTCTGGTTGGATGTGAGTAACGTGTTCACGAACGCCGACAACTGGCGGCAGACAGGTGCAGCCGAGTTTCAATTCCGTGACGCCAACAGTCGCATTTACAGCGACGGCAGTAACAGCATGATCTGGGAGGTCGGCGCCACCACGGGCAGTCTGACCCTTGGCAGCGGCACAGGCGGCGACACCGAGTTCGGACGCAACGATACCACGTTGACATACATCCAACCGAAGGAAGATGCGTATGTATCCATCGGCCGGTCAACCAAACTATTTTCCGATCTCTGGCTCAACGACGGTATCCACATTAAGGAGGGGACGAACAAGACGATGGGTGCGGCGACGCTGACCGCCGGGTCGGTTACGGTATCGACCACCAAGGTCACGGCGTCGTCGCGCATCTTTTTGACCGGCCAGAACTCCAGTGGAACTGCGGGCTTCCTGCGCGTTTCCTCACGATCGGCCGGTACGTCGTTTACGATCACGAGTAGCAGCGGGAGCGATACCCGTTCAGTGGCGTGGTTGTTGCTGGAGCCTGCATAATGACGGCAATGACTCTAACGTACAACATTCCCGATGATAAGGTGGACCAGTGGTCCGGTCTATTGGTACGCCGTCTGGCGGCAATGGCCGGGATCACCGATCCCGCACTGATACCGGATGATGCCGCCTTGGCGCAACGGCTCGCCTTCGTGCAGACGCACGTCGGCAACCGCTTGAAGGAACTTGCGAGACAACAACACATCGACGAACAGACGGGGATAACACAGGATGTTGCCGGCGGCGAAATAGACGGGATTATGATAACGGAAGGGCCGTAAATGAATATGAGCTTTGCCGCGATACCTGCGATCTGGGGCGCTGCCGGTGCCGTAATGCTGGCCGACGCCGACCTGCATGACAAGACCTCGATTCCGATCGGCTGGTTGCTTGGCGCCGTCGCGGTAAGTGCCGCACTGGCGTGGAAAGGGGGGCGCAATCAACAATCCTTAGAGTCACGGCTTGACCGTATGGAAAAGAAAGTAGATGAGATGTGCAGACTGAGATGTAAGGATAATGCCGACTAGCTTTAAGCTGATGCAACAGGCCGTGTCCACGTCCACCGGGACGCAGGACTTCACCGTACTCGGTGCCGGAGTCTGTATCGGCGCGTTTTTCTGGATGACCAACGCGACGGCGAACGCGACCCTTGCGAATCATTCGCACATGTGTACCGGCGCGGTCGATGGTACGCGGCAGTGGGCACACGCGATGTGCTCCGAGGATAATGTTTCATCCGGGATACCGATAAGCTACCGTCGAGGAATGACGGACAAGTGTCTATTCAAGTTGGATCATACAAACGGGAACGTGGAGGGCGAGTCCGCCTTCGACTCATTCATCACCGACGGTGTTCGCCTCGACCACACGACCGCATACTCCGCCGCATACCTGCTGAACATCCTGCTCGTCTTCGGTGACGGCGAGGTCTACACCGATTACTATGAACTCGTAGGCGCGACCCACGACATCACCGATCTGGATTGCGACTTCGGTATTTGTGTTGGGAATGTCGGTGCAGCGATGGACGACACGTCCACGGCTGCGGCCGGAATGACCTTCGGTGCGTTCACCTTGAACCCGGTCATCACTCAAGGCGGATGGGCCTGGATGGGAGGAGAAAACGCCCCAGTCCCCCCCGCGTTCAATTCGCTTGCATCCAACCACATCACCAACTCATATATCTGGCGGAACCACGACGTTGTCGGCGGTACGGACCAGTATCTTGATTCCGGTACCAAGATCACCGCCAAGATTTCCGGGGGTTTCACGATCCAAGCCGCTGCCGATGGCATGGGAATATTCATGGTACGCGGTGCGCCACGGCTGTACGCGAGGGTGCGTGCGGAATTGTCGCCGGGATCGGGATCGTCTTCCTGGCCGAACTACGGCGTCAAGCCGGACCTGACGGTAGTGGGACTGTCGCAGATAACACAACTGGACTCCATTCGTACACGGAATATCCAAGGCGTTCCGCCGTGCGGAATCGGTATGGCGGCAAGTCCGACCAGTGAGTACAGTTGTTGCAGTGCGGTGATTGACGGGAAGAGCACAACGAACACCAAGTCCTATACCGACAACACGTTCGGCTTCACTAACGGATTCACCAATTTCGGCGGCGCCCGAGCGTGGCGAATGAACCAGACCGCAATCGACCCGGACGGCTACACGGTCAGCGTGACGGACAACGTGCCGAAGCCTTACTGGTGGGCGCTGTGCGTCGGCGCGTCGCCGGACGTGTGGTGCAAGGGTGACGTGTGGTGCAAGGGTGACATATGGGTAAAGTGACTAGTCTGGATCACATCGTCGAGGATGCGCTACTGACGCTGCGTGGCATCCTTCGGTGTTCGACAATGCTGGGTAATGACTATGAGCGAGCAATCAGGGCAACAGAGAATATCGAGACGGCGTGGCGTACGATGCGGACCGGCATGGATGCGACAGGCATGGAAGCTGGGGTGGTGCGCGGAACACCCGAACATAAGCCGTGATCCTGTTCTTTCCGGGGTTGTCAATGTGTGGAACAATGTCATATACCCCGACGGCACTAAGCATAGCGCGATAGTCTATCCTCTTTGGATGCGCAACTGATGGCTGACGACCTGAACATATTACGCACGTTCTCGACGGTCGGCACGTGGCAGACCGACGATGTGGACCCGTTGACGCACCGAATCGCGGAAGCGTACACGCATCGGTACAGCAACGGCACAGGCGACAATCAGGCGAATGCGGTGTATCTGGAGCGGCTGACCTTCGCAGCCGGGTATGGGTTTACATACGATCTGGAAGTCAACTTCAAGGATGCGACCGGCGCAACGATTGTATTCACGGCGATCAAAGAATTCGCACTGATTCACCACACGCCTGCGAATACGTCCGGGTTGTACGTTACGGGCGGCTGGTTTTCCGACTTGGCACCGGGATTGCAGTTTCAGGCCACGTCAACAACGAATGCGATGAACGTGTTTCCCGGCGGGGCAATGTGGATCAGTGATCCGCTGGATGGATTTGCCGTAGGTGCCGACGGCAGGCAGGTTCAGGTAATTAACCTCGACAGTACCAACGCCTGCGATTTTACGTGGCTGATGGTAGGGACGCAGTGATATGACAACCACGCTCAACATGACAGTCGGTGTGTCGATCGTCGGCACGTACACCGACGATACCCTATCGACGAACGAGACCCAGCGGGTGTTGCGGCAGTATGTTACGACGTTCACCGACGGCACAGGCGACAACCAGGCGGATCGATACTACGCGACACGGGTCACGTCCGT
>JBHHXS010000266.1:0-4988 GCA_046757145.1 Phycisphaerae bacterium
GACCGTCGGTATGTCGTGGACTTCGTGCCGTTGACCGGTGCGCTGGGCGACGATGGATACCTTCGCTACGTAACGGTCTGGCGCCGCATTGAAGACGGCAAGGATCCGACCGCCGAATGGGCTGATCTGGTGGCGCGTCTTAGAGCATTCGTGAATCCTACGATCGGCGGCTGAGAGTGACACGGGAGACGGCACATGTCGGGTAGGCGGCAAGCGAGTGCGCAGCGCAGCCAGCGTTCGGGCGCGCCGAGGCAGCGGAATACTCGTAGTGTCGCATGGGAGTCACGTTTTGTCTGAGCGGTTCGCCGTGGGAGTCTCCATCGCGCGGCTGGGCTTAGCGTCCCGAACCGACTGCGAACAGGCTGATGCGCTTGCTTGCGATGGTGTTGGTAGTGAACAGGAAGTACCTGGCGGAGAAGTCCGATGGGACCAGCGCCGCTAGCCGTTCGGGCAGCGTCGAAGCGGTAGCGACACCGAGCGGCATTGGTGTGCCGCCGGGCGTGTCTTCAGGCCCGCCGATGAGCAGCAGTAGTCGCCCCTCGCTGTCGAAGAGGTGGATGTGGGCGAACTCACTGTCGGCTATGAAGATCGTGCGGTCGGGTCCGACGCTCAGATGTTTAGGCTTTCCCATATCGCCATAGCGATCTCCCGGCTGTCCCATGGTGCGCTGAAGGCTGCCTGACTGATCGAAGACCTGCACTCGTGCATTCATCATATCGGAGACGAACAACTTGCCGTCTGCGTCCACGGCAAGGCCCATCGGGAAATAAAACTTCCCAGGGGCACTGCCTACCGTGCCAATCGAGCCCGTCAGTTCGCCAGTGGCCACGGAGAAGATGTCCACCCCATGCGAGGCAAGGTCGGCGACGTACAGGGTTGATGCGTATACAGCGACAGCCACAGGCTTGTACCTACTGCGTTTCTCGGGGTTGTAGCGGGCTATCGGGGTTCCTTCGGAAGTGAAAGCTACCACCTGTCCACCGGCGGCGTCGGCGACATAAATGATCGGAGTGGATAGGGGTGCGGTGTCTCCAAGCCCGTCGTGCCGTCCCTCGGAACCTACAGCGACGGCCACGGGCTTGCCAAGCATGATGTCGCCGGAGAGGCCTATGCGGGACGCCTCTCCGCTTATCAAGTTCCAGTCGTGGACCACGTTCAGCCCGGTATCGCAAATGTACAGGTGGCCGTTATGGTAGGCGATCCCGGCCGGAGTACTCACGTACGGACTGGCGGGGCGGCCGCGGAAGACGTCAGCCCAGCGCGAGCGCAGCCGCACGAGATCAGCCAGACTGTTGAAGGATTTCAGATGAACTACGCGCGGGGTTCCAGGCGAGGCTGGGAAGTAAACCAGTTCCGAGGAGACACTACTGGAGGCGCATCCTCCCATCGCACACATCATGAACGCCATGAACGCGACCGACGCAACGGCGGCATCCGTACGCATTCGGTACCTCACGTTTAAGCCTCGAGCGTTGCAGCGTCGTGCACGCATTGAGGCGGCGTGACACCGGGTGGGCGGCCCTGCAATGCCGACCCAAGCGGCGAGGTGCCCTACAAGGTTCAGCGGGTTCGCCGTGTTCTTGTTCATTTCTTGTGACACGTCAGGCATAGGGCGCTGCGGGTGTTGCTCTTCACCAGCATGTACTTGACTCCGGTGGTGTTGTGCGGATCATGACAGGATACGCATTCCACCTTGGCGTTTGGCAATAGGACCGGTCCCTTGGCCACGACCGTAGTCAATGGGTTGAACCCCTTGTCGAACCTCGGATAGTCGATGCCGACGGGGTGGTCGGTCGGGCTTTGCGACGCACTGAATACTCCGGGGTGCTGTGTGTTTACGAATCGCTTGCGCTTGACGCCGCCAAGGGCTTCTTTGGCAATCGTCCCGTCGTGGCAGCGGACGCATATCATGGTGCCTCGCCCCGGGCCCGGCCTTTTGGGCCGGCCGGCGCTGGTGCCGAAGCGCTGCGAGAGATCAGCTTTGGCATCCCAAAGCGGAGCAGCTGCAGGTGGTTTGGAGTGATGGGGCGAGTGACATGCTCCGCACCGGTTTCCACCGGACCATGCCCGGTTGCTGAAGTCGTGTTTTGACCCTTCGACCCCGCCCAGCGCCCATTCCCCGGTGAAGAGCAGGGACAGTGCGACGCTTGCGTGTATCATCTTCGATCGCATCATTTTCTTGCTCCTCGGTTCACGGTCCGCATATTCGAGGCCCTGCCTCCCCGGGCGGTGTTGGCGTAGGGCATCTCGATGTGGGTGAACCCATGACAGGTCAGCGTGCAATTTCCGGACAGCCGGCCGGTATCCTGGTATTCAATCCGCCGACCTGAGGGGGTGTCAGCGGGCGTCACCACCGACAGGTCGAAGTTGATCAGGTTGCTGTGGTTGCTGCTGTTGCCCTGCCCGCGATAGATGCCGTGCGCATCGTGGCACACGGCGCATGGGGTGCGCAGGGTCACTATGTGCTTTTCATGCCTGGTGAAGCTTTCATTGCCGAGGATGCTCGTTCGGCTGTGACAGCCGTAGCACAGTGCGAACGCGTGCTCGCTCTCCACGGTGAAGTCTGCAGTATCGTATCGACGAACGAGTAGCGGCTCGAAGATGGACCCGTGTGGGCCGTTCGCACCCGTACCCCCAGCCGAACGCGTATTGTCACTGTCGTGGCAGTCGATGCAGGTGATAATGCTCCCACTACGCAGCGGGGGGATCAGACTGGGAGAATCCGACCTTCGACGCGGGGCAACAACCGGATGGTACGACGGATTTGATGCCTGGAACTCCAACCTGACGTTGGTCTGGTCTATCTGGCGTGACCTACGCAACAGGCGCGGGCGGCTCGCAGCGTCGCCATGACACTTGAAACATATCTCGTAGAGATACACGGCATCATCCGTCTCGCGCCCCGTGATGGTCACGCCGGAGACGTGCAGATTAGGCCCCTTGACCGTCTGCCCGAATGTGCCGCGGACTTGTCCGATCGGGTTGTGCTGGGCCGCATGCGGATTGTGGCAATCGACGCATTCGACGTGCCGCCGCATCGTAAAGGGCACCTCCGTCGGATCATGCACGCCGTTTCTCCTACGCACGTTGTGTGCTGAGCGCTTGCCGATATCCGCAGCGATATTGAAGCCCGCCACATTGGAGTTGTGGCAGTTCAGGCAGTTATCCTCGTCACGGCGGAAGCGGAGCAGTCGTTCCCGGTGGCGTGCGGAATGTATCTTGTGGCAGTTGAGGCACCCGTTGTCCGTGATCGTGGCGTACTTAAGACGTTCAGTCGGATCCACCGTTCGCCCGGTTGTACGTTTTCCACTCGTTGCGTGAGACGCGGTACGCCAGCCCTTAAGGTCATGGCACGCCAGGCAGATGGCGGACATCTGATCCGACATTCTCAGGAAGTCGCCTAGTTCATTGTTGTGAGGATCATGGCAGGTTGTGCAGTGCATTTCTCCGTGTGCGCCCAGCGGCAGATTCTCCGTGACCAGCTCTACGGCGCGAATCTGCGGATCAGTGTTGGAGAGCGCACGGTCATAATGAAAACCGATCGGGTGATCATCGGAGAGGTCGCTCGTCAGATCGGTCGAGCCCGGCGGTATGGTCCTGGCTGTCATCACAACCGGCTCATCGGCACCTCTGGACAAGATGCTGCCCAGGGCCATTGATCCGTCGTGACAGCTCAGGCACATCTTCGACGGCCCGGAGGGCTGATCGATCCGCGCATCGGTCGTCGAGCTTTCATATATGCGATAGTGTCTCCGCGGGTTCTCGCGATTCCAAAGAGGGGTTTGCGGGGAGGCATTGTGGGGCGTATGGCAGAAGATGCAGACCTCAGTCTCCTCGATCGCCCGTATAGGCCCCGGCCCCTTTACGGATAGATCGTGCTTTGAATTAACGACGGACTCGTCGCCTAGGGCGTGGGGTCCAACCGACATTGCACCTATAGGTGGAGCACACGCCAGAAGCACTACGGCCAGGCGTGGTTTCTGTAATGAGACGCTTTTTCTCCTCATAGCGAGGCCCTCATGTACGCGAACACCTGGATGCGTCGGTTGCCGGAATCGGCCACCCAGATGCGATCATCCTGATCTATCGCCAGCCCGGCAGGCAACCAGAACTGCCCCGGGCCGCGCCCCTCCTCGCCAAACGCCAGTAGCAGCCGGCCTTGACGGTCAAATACTTGGACGTTTTCGAACTGGGCATCCACGACGTACAAGTGCCCTTCACTGTCGACGGCAACTCCCTTTGGAAGGGAGAAGTCCCCCGCGCCGTCGCCCTTGCGGCCGATCGTCTTGATGTGGTTGCCCTCAAGGTCAAGCCATTGGACACGGAAGCTTCCGCTGTCTGCAACCACAATACTCTGACCTGCGCACCCGATGTGCGAGGGATAATTGAACTCCCCGGGCCCGCCGCCGTGCCTGCCGATGGTACGCTCGACCCGGCCCGCAGCGTCGAACACCTTGACTTGATGGGCGCCTCCGTCCACTACATAAAGTCGTTCCCGCTCAGCGACATAAGCTATGCCGACCGGTCGCAGCAGGACGTCCGCTCCGAAACGCCCGTGGAAGTTGCCCAGTGCGTCAAACTCGATTATCTCGTGCCGCTTCGCGTCAGTCACAAACAGGCGGGTGCCCACCCATGCGACAGCCATCGGCACGCCGAGGTGCTCAGCGCCATCGGCATCGAGCTTGTGCTCATTCCGGCCCCCGTTTTGATGCCCGGAGCGATCCGTTCTCCAGCCCGTTACCAGGCGATGAGTGCGCTCCTCAAGATTGATAATGTGCACGGCACCGGCCTCTGCGTCGGTGACAGCAAGCATGTCACCGGACCCGATCGCCACCGCGTGGGGTCTGCAAAGGCGTATCGGAGGGCGCGCTCCGCGGAGGATGCTCCTGAAGGCCTCCAGTCCTCCTATTGCAGCCTTGAGGTCTCTGCTGTCGGCTAGCGAGCCCAGATACTTGATTCGTGGAGTCTCCGGCGGCGCCGGCCAAACC
>JBHHXS010000267.1:0-4981 GCA_046757145.1 Phycisphaerae bacterium
GTTCGTCTGTCCGTCCACAACGTCGCGCGCGATCACGCAAGTCGGCTCAATGGCAACGATGGATCGGATCGCCAGCTTGCCCATGAGGGTTGATAACAGATCGTGAGTCAGGATTATCTCCCGGCATGAGAACACTCTTCCGGCATCTTCCGGCCGGGCGGCACCCGTAGCGGGCTCTGCCTGTGACGTTGCCTCCGTCACCGTCACGTCGTACAGGTGTATTCCGTACAACCAGGAGAATTCGGCCGATCCGATCGCCACGCGTCCGCGCAGATACTGCTGCAGGTAGGTCTGCGCCCGCGCCCGAAGATACTCCGGACTGCACAGATAACTCTTTGCGACAAGTGCTGCGACGACTACGCACAGGGAAGCAGCGAGGAGTATCACCCGGCCACGCCTCCAACGCGGGCCTCGGATACGGTCCGTCGTTTGACCAGTCATCAGCTCGTCGGCCTCCCGATGAGTCGGCCACTTAGACCGCGTTCGACAATGACTACAAGGGCGAAAGCCGAGAGTATTTCAAGCATAGGCATAGCTGCGATGCGGTACCGTACGCTTCCCACAAACACTGTGTGCAGGGCGCTTACGTAGAGGGCGGGCAGCAGGAGCAGCGCTGCTATACCCCAGCCGCCCCGCTGGAGTATTCTCGGCATAAGGATCACGCCTACAACAGCCAGGGAAAACATCGGCATGCACCACACCGCAGACACCAGTCGCGCAAAGCGGGACTGGTAGGTCGCTACGTTGGGAAACGGATTCCATGTACGCCCTAGTTTCGTGACGGCAAGGCGGGCGACGCGAGCCGGGTCTGCTCGCATTGCGGCAAAAGACTCCCTGAGAAAAAAGCGGTTCCACGCGACCTCGTCCATCCCCAAGACCGGGTCCATCTGTTGGATTCCACCAAGGTTGCTGCTACCGTCCGCCTGCGGACCGACTCCATCGTATAGGGAGATGCCCAGTCGATGCGTTAGCCAACAGCAGTCCCCGGTCACTCTGTTGTTGCGGACTGCCCACAGGCTCAGTGTCGCAAGCATGATGGAGCCGGATAACAGGACGCCGACAAGGATGCGCCGGTCGAAGCCGCGGCAGAGGGTTACCAGGACGAGCAGCAATGCCACCAGCCCGACGGCGGATTCCCGGACGTAAGCGCACGCTGCCGCAGCAAAGCCAATCGCTGTCCATCGCCCCAGTCGGGAGCCATCTCCATTCGTTACGAGGATCGGGACGACAAGCCACCACAGGACGATGACGCCCGCAGTGAATAGGGTCTCGGTCAACAGCAGCGACGCAAAACAGACCAGGAACGGGTCTAATGCGACGAACAGCCCGGCCACTATGCCAACGCGGTGCCCGCACAGCCTCGTCGCGATGGCAACCACCAGCGCCGCTGCTGCCGCTCCCACGAGCCACTGTGCCGTCTTTGCCACGACTACACCGTGCTTCAAGCCCGCCGCCAATGACAGGACCGCGGGATACAGCGGCATACGGGTAGCCCGGAACCCGAACTCATCCCTCAGACCCGTCCCGGAGTGTAGTGAGGTTGCCATAAGCCAGTACTGTCGTTCGTCGGGGAACTCGAGCGACGCCGCGCCGCTGGTCTGGGCGAGCCTGAACCCGCCCCACGCGCCGCGCGCCAATAGGGCAACTACGAACACAACCGCACAGGCTCCTGCTATCGAACGACCCGGTGCAGAGGATGTGCGGTGGCTCGAGGTGGGGGTGGCGGTTCTGGTTTGCGTCACCGCTCGTAAGGCCTGGCACGCAGATGCAGGACGCGCCGGGTCAGCTCCGTCAGTTTCACACGATCGTCGATCCGATGTCCTATTATCCAGATCGGTCCCAGTTGATCGCAAAGTACCGCAACACGCTCGCGCGCCTCGGGGGCCACCTTCGCGTCAATTAGGAAATCAGAGAGCTTTTTCGATCCTGGCGCACCCAACGGGAAGAAGCGGTCGCCCGGGCGGCGCGTGCGCACCACCAACGGAGGATGTACAGCCTCTGTGTCTATGAACTCCTCCATTTTGTTGGCCGAACGCCTCAGCCGCGGAATGTCCTGCGGGGTCGCGTCTTCGAACGTACAGTCGATGCGCAGTCTTCGGATCGGCAGCAGGGTGCGCCCGGGTAGGTGAACGGCGATCTCGGAAGCGATGGTCTCCCGCGGCTGCTCGCTGGGCAGCGAGAAGGTCAACTGACCGTAGCGCTTGGCTATCGTCATCCCACCGGGGAGTTGCACCTGCCGACCGCTTGCGGAATCTGCTATCAAATCCAGTGCGCTGACGAGGTGGGAGAACCCAAGTGCCTGTTCCCCCAGGCCGAACGACCGGTACGCAAGGCGCATGATCTCGGATTGGACGATGCGGCTCTTGCGCATCAGGGCGTCGGCGTTGAGCACCAGTTGCTGATCCGTTCTTGAGATCATCAGCGTCTCAAACGTGCGCTCGACGGTCTCACGCAGGTACTGCTCGACCCATTGAGCTTGTTCCCCAAGCCGAACCAGCGCTTCACGAACCTGAGGGTTCATCTCCGATTCCAGTTGAGGCAGAATGACGTTGCGGATGCGATTGCGCGTGGGCTCAGGCAACGTGTTCGTGCGGTCCTCGCGGTAGGCGATCCCGTTGTCCGCGACGAACGCCAGGATCTCATTGCGCGTGAATCGCAACAGCGGGCGTATCAACCGCACATCACTACCGGGGGTCAGCGGGCGGCTCCGCGGGATACCCGCTAGGCCTCGAACGCCGGTCCCACGTACGATGCGCTGAAGGATGGTCTCGGCGTGGTCGTCAGCATGGTGGCCGACAGCGACAGTCCTCGCGCCCACATTCAGGCAAACACGCTCAAACAGCGCGTAGCGCTCACGCCGCCCTACCTCCTCGAGGCCTGCTGGTTCCGCCTTGGCCAGACGTGCAATGTCCGTTGCTTCAATCGTGCATGAGATGCCCAGACTGTCCACCGCAGCCTGCACGAACGCGGCGTCCTTCTCAGCCTCGTCCTCCCGGAGTCTATGGTTGAGATGGGCCACGTGCACCCGAAGCTGCCATCCAAGCTGGCGGTTAAGCTCCAGCAATAGATGGAGCAGGGCCATTGAATCCGGGCCAGCAGACACGCCGACCACTACTGCTTCATCCCGCTGCAGGAGACCTTCAGCTGTTAGTTCTTCAGCAACCGCCCTTAGCATGGCGATGTCCCGGTGCGGACGATTAGCGAGATCGATGCCCCATCCCCGGAAGGCAAACAGCTCCGTTGCGAATTGCATTCAGGGGCTGGGGCCGGCCCTGATTCTATCCGAAATCGCGGACTCCGCCAGATGTGCTTCTTCCATACCGGCCAACCGGGGACATGTCCGCCTTCTACAGGCACCCGGGGCACAACGCCGCCCGGAGCGCTTGCGTGTCGAGTCCCGTACGCCTAGCCTACAAAACTGCGTAGACAGTTGGCGCCTGCGTTCCGGCTTCGTCGGGGCAAGGCGCCATATTGAAACACCGCGGATCGGAGAGCCTATGGCGAGCATCGTGCACGACAGCCTTCCATGCGGTATGGAGTACAGCGTCATCCCACTCGAAGACCGACACGTAGTCTCATTTCAGATTCGAGTGCTTGCCGGTGCCTGCCTCGAGCCCCAAGACAAGCTGGGCTTGGCGCGGTTGGTGATGGAGACGCTCGATAAAGGCACGCAGAAGCGCAGCGGTCGCGAGCTCTCCGATGCGTTCGACGCGATAGGCGCAAGCCACGGCACCGGTGCCGGACGGGAAACGAGCACGTTGACCTGTACGGTTCTCCCGGAGCATTTTGAGCGGGCGGTCGCCCTCCACGCGGAGATGATCCGTACCCCGACTTTTCCGGAAGATGCCGTGGCGGTCAACGTGGAGTTGGCCAGACAGGAGCTGCTGGCGCTGGAAGACGACGCCCAGAGCCTGATTGACAAGCTGATCGGGCCGCCGGCTTACGGTTCCCCTCTAGGCCGGCATCCGCTTGGGGAGGACGAAACCCTCGAAACCATCTCGCGCGACGATCTTGAGGCCTACTGGCGTGAGCACTTTCACACCGGGCGCATGCTTTTGGCGTTGGCCGGGGCCGTCGAGCCCGAGCGTGCGTCTGCCGCCTTCGAGGAGCATTTCAGCGGCTTCGGTGCCGGGCGTCGTGAGGGGCGTGACGCGTTCGCTGCAGAGTTCACCGAGGGCAACGTGCATCACGCCAAAGACCTGGAGCAGGAGCACATTGGGATATGCTGGCCCGGCGTGGATGCCCCGCACGATGATTTCCCCGCCCAGCAGGTGGTCTTGGGTGCCCTTGCGGGCGGTATGAGTGCCAGGCTGTTTACTGAAATCCGCGAGAAGCAGGGACTCGTATACTGGGTAAATGCCTGGCACGAAACACCGAGAGGGTCGGGCAGAATCTTCCTCGGTGCGTCGACGACCCCGGACCGTTGCGAACAGACCTTCGCTACCTTGCTCCGCGAGGTGGACCGCCTCGCCGACGACGTTGAGCCGCAGGAGGTCGAACGCGCTGTTACCGGCATCGTGGCTCATAAGGAGACACGTGGCGACACGACCGGAGCGCGCTGTGCGGAGCTGGCCAGTGATTTGTTCTTCTTCGGCCGGCCCGTTCCCCCGGAGGAGAAGATCGCCAAGGTGCAGTCCGTGTCCGTTGACGGCATCCGTCGCTATCTCAGTACATACCCGCGCGACCGGTTGTGTGTTATGACTCTGGGCACCAAGGCACTGGCCGACCCACGGGGCGGACGCCTGGATGGAGCCACCGCCACGTGAAGAGCCCCTACACACTGCATACGCTTGATAATGGGCTGCGCGTCGTCGTCGAGCTCATGCCCGATGTGCGCAGTGCTGCCGTGGGCTTCCTCGTCCGCACCGGTGCCCGTGACGAGGCACCAGAGGTAGCCGGCGTCTCCCACTTCCTCGAACACATGATGTTCAAAGGAACCGCCAAGCGGACTTGGAGGGACATCACCGTAGCATTCGACGCT
>JBHHXS010000268.1:0-4952 GCA_046757145.1 Phycisphaerae bacterium
CCGCTCGGCTTTATCGGTGTGGGTGTCACCCTGTGGGTTACGCGGACGAACCTCAGTATTCCCGCCTTTATGGGGATCATCATGATGACGGGGATCGTTGTTGAGTACAGCATCATCCTGCTGGACTTTGCCAATCAGCGCGTAGGCGATGGCCTGCCCGTTCGTGACGCCGTCAGGGAGGCAGCATGGATTCGGCTGCGACCAATCCTGATGACCTCCCTGACAACTTTGCTGGCACTGACGCCGATGGCCATCGGGTTCGCCGGCGGCGAGGCCAACGCCCCGCTCGCACGGACAATCATCGGAGGCGTTCTCGCGGCTATGGTGCTCACGCTGGTTGTCGTCCCGTGCCTGTATGTCATGTTCAAACGTGAAATGCCGCGCCCCGTCGCGGCTGTTCCAGCAGGAGTATAAGAATGATGAACCGGAAGGTATGGACCACGATCATAGGTACGGCACTCGTCGTTGGCATAGCGACGGCCGTTCTTGTGCCGATGCTTGGCGCCGAGAACAGGGCGCAGGCCCAAGCGACGAGCAAATCAGGCACACGACGCGTTCAGGGCGAGCCCGTACGCGTCGAATTCGTCAAGCCGGAGCACCGTGCCCTTGAACAGGTGCTCAATCTCCCGGCCTCGCTCGAACCCGGTGAGGTGGCCAAGCTGTTCGCCAAGACGAGCGGATACGTGCTCAAGCTCAACGTCGACATCGGCAGTCGCGTCGAGAAGGACGATGTTCTTCTCGAAATCGACGTGCCGGAGATGATGGACGAGTTGAAGCAGGCGGAGGCAGTGCGCGCCGCCAAGAAGGCCAAGGTGCTCGCACTGCGCGCCAAGGCGACCCAGGCGGAATCCATGATAGTGACCGCACGGGCGGAGACACGACGAAGGGAGGCTGAACTGTCTCTGGGACGCATTACCGCGGACCGCAAGAGGCAGTTGTTTGATGAGAAGGCCATCCCAGAGCAGGATCTCGATGAAGCCGTGAGCCGTCTGGCCGTGATGGAGGCGGAGGTGCAAATCGCCAATGCGAGCGTCCGGGCAGCCGAGGCAGAGAAGGCGGCGGTTGAGGCCGACATCGCCGTTGCCGAGTCACAGGTCGCCATCGAGGAAGCCAGGCTCGGGCGGCTCCGCACATTGATGTCATATACGACCATTCGCGCGCCATTCCAGGGGGTCATCACGGAGCGACACGTCGACCCGGGCGCATTCGTCCGCTCTGCAGCCGAGGGAGCCACCACACCACTGCTGACTATCGCCCGCGTCGATTATGTCCGGCTCGTGATGAATGTGCCTGAGTCCGACGCATCACACGTCGGCGTCGGGACGCAGATCGAAGCCCAGTGCAGGCAACTCGGACCGGCGCCGTTAGAAGCGACGATCACTCGCGCGGCCATGGCGCTGCGGGAAAACACCCGGACCATGCGTGTGGAGGCTGACATCGACAACTCCGACGGGCGACTCATGCCCGGTCTGTATGCGCGCGCTTCCGTTTTGCTCAGGTCGGAGTCCCGGGCAATGATGATTCCATCCAAGGCCGTTCGCGTTCGCGGTACCGATATCTCCGTTCTGGTCGCTGAGGGAGCGGTCGCCCGTGCCAAGTCGATCACGCTCGGCTACGACGATGGGATCTGGGCGGAAGTAAAGAACGGATTGTCGGGTGACGAGCGGATCATCGTATCGACCGCAGGAGTGGTCGCGCCGGGAGCGCCCGTGGCCGCCGTTCAGGCCGGTCTCTAAACATTCACACATCCAATGGGAGATAACCGAAACGACATGAGAAGCAAAAGCGTCGCTCATCAGTGTGACCCTAAGAGGTCGAGAATCCTGCGGGGCGGCAGGTACTGGCGGCCCGGTCGCGCTGCCCTGCTGCTGCTGGGCATCTTCGCGCCCCTTCCGTCGGGCTGTCAAAGGCCGGCGCTGAAACCATTTCCACCCCACCCGGACATCAGACCGGACGAAGCGAACGCCGACCGAGAGCCCCTCCGACTCGACGCCTCGCAGATCAAGCCGATGTACACGGAGCTGCTTGCAGTCGACTTGCCGACCGTGGCTCGCGTGGCGGGCGCGCAGAACTTTGACATCCGCTTGGCCCGGTCCTCCGTGGAGGCATCGCTCGGTGAGTACGAGAGCGCGGTGGGCCGTGCGTTCCCCGCGATCGTGCCGACGGCGATCTTCGAGCATGTGGAGGGTACGGTCCGCGCCACCGAGGGCGCTCTCGTGGGTGTGGGCTTCGACACGTTTCAGCCCTCCGTTGCGATCCAATGGATCATAAACCCCGGACGTGTCATCTATGAGATCGTCGCAGCGAAGAAGCGGTTGCATGCCACAGAGCATCAGGAGCAAGCCGTCGTCCAGGAGACGCTCCGACGTGCGGTCGTTCAGTATTACTCGCTTGCCTTCGCCCAGGCGAGAGTCTCTGCTGCACATCAAGGGGTGAAGGAAGCGGATGAACTCCTCCGCATCAGCCGAATCCGCGTGAACACCGGCACGGGCGTTCCTGCCGACGAGCTTCGCGCCGAGGCGCGCCTGGCAGAACGCCGACAGGATCTCGTCTCCTCGCTGCATGAACTTTACATAGCCTCCGTCGCCTTGGCGCTCACGCTGCACCTTGACGCCGCCGTCACACTTATCCCCAATGTGACCGAGCTTCCACCGACGGCACTTGTTCGATCGGATCTCGAGATAGAAGAGCTGCTCGGTTTCGCCGTCGCGTTTCGTCCCGACCTGGAGAGCGTCCGCCAGCTTGCCGAGGCCGTGGAGGCAGAGACCGGCAGCACCTGGTGGAGCGGTTTCGGACCCGAATTCACACTAGGCTACCAGTATGGCGGCATCACGGGGAAAGCCGACAACATCAAGGGCGGTGAGGGCATCCCGTCCAACCTCGTTCTGAACCCCGCGTCGGCAAACGGTTTGTTCTCAGGCAATCCAGTGGCCAACGGACTCATCAGAGAAGGGATTCTCCGAGGGTCCACACGGCTGGACGGGCGCGATGACCAGTCCTTCGGCTTCAGCGATCAGCAACGTGCAAACGCAGGCGCTGGTTGGCGACTCCGCCTGTCGGCCTTCGGCGACCTCAAAACTGCCAAAGCCATCGAACGACAAGCACTCATCCGCGCACAGCAGATGCTGGACGTGGTCCGAGCTGAAGTCGTCACTGCTGCACAGGCGAGCGAAACGCAAGATCAGCTCGTTGCACTAGCGCGCCAACAGGTCACATCGGCGGAGGAGGCCCTGCGGCTGAGCGAAGCTAACCTCCGCGCCGGCACGATGACCACACTGGACGTTCTTCAGGCTCAGGATGCCGCAACACAGGCGAGGCTCCGCTATGCTGGGGCCGTAGTCGGATACAACCAGGCGCAGGTCAACCTCCTAGCGGCACTTGGACTGCTCTCAGAGGATGCACTTCTCCTGGACAAAGACGGGTAGCGCGTCGGGCTCCGACTCCCGGTCGGTAGCGGGTATGCCCATCATATGCTATCGCCACAGTGAAACTGCGGCAGCAATGACGATTCGCCCGGCGTATTCCGTAAAACCGCGTAGCGGCTCCCCTCCTTCCCTCCCAGGGCAATCGCATTAAAACTGGTGCATCGCCCGTTACGCACTCGAAACGCCGGCTTGACCTCCCCGACCTTCTTCGAACGCCCGCCGTGGACCGGCATTACCAGCATGAAAAACTAACCTTGGGATTATAATGCGATTGCCCTGCCTTCCCTCCCACCTCCCCCTCGCCAAGAGCGGTACGAGTGGCGCAGGCGATACACAGAAGCCCAGTCTTACTAGAAGCGGTGAGCGGGCGGCTCGATCTGCTCGTCGACGTGCTGCTGACTGGACTGCTCTCCGTCAAACGTGAATAGGATCTCTTCATCATCGATACGGGCATTGATGTGCACGGGGCGTTTCCACACCTTGTGGAGTTCCTTGAGCGTCGCCACCGCGTGCTTTATGTCGAGATCGGCACCGCTGTGGCGGTGGCACAGATACAGCTCGCCGCGATTGCGGTAGTTGCCATCCATGACATACACGTACGGCTGGGCGTGGTTGGTAAGCATGAAAAGCAACTGCTTCTTGATCTTGTCGAAGTCGCGAGACACCACGACCATTCTCCCCGTAGAGGGGTCCTGGCGGTAATGGTAGAGCTTCTGCTCGTCCACGAACTCGGGTGTCAGATACTCATCGAGGAAGGTCACGTCATTGTAAAGCGCCCGCACCTGGAAGAGCTTCTCGCGCCCAGGGGATCCGCGTCCTACTACGCGCCCTCTGGGCACCCGGTTCTTTCCCCAGGTGCGGCGAACGTCTATGTCATCACACGCGTCGTAGTCCGGTCCGTAGCGGCCCATGTTCCACCGCCTTTCAATGTCGCGCAGGAGCTCGATGCCCATCTTGTAGGGGTTCACTCTGCCGGGTGATGTGGCCAAGGTACCGGCGTGGTGCTCACAGTAGTCTATCAACTCATCATCGCGGAGAATGTAGTTGGTCATCAATGTCGAGTGCCAATAGCTCGCCCACCCCTCGTTGAGAATCTTCGTCTGACCCTGCGGAGCGAAGTAGTACGCCTCCTCGCGGATTATCGATAGGACGTCCGCTTCCCAATCCGCCAGCGGGGCGTGTTGCAGCAAGAAGGCAAGCACATCTCGCTGGGGTCTGAAGGGGAGCTTGTCCACGGAGCGGGGCTTCCCTTTCTTCTTATCGTCTTTTATCCGCATTTTTTCAGGGGGGTTGATGTACCGATCCATGTAACTCTTAGCGGGGAAACGCGTAGACTCGGGTTCCCCCTCGCGCTCCCAGTCCTCCCCCGAGATCCGTCTGGGCTCGCGGCGCATGAACATGGAATGAGGATCAATCAGGTTGTCGAGTGTCAAAAACGTGTCCACCAGTTCCTCGACACGTTCGACCCCGTAGTGTTCGGTGTAGCGGCGGATGCGCGTAGCGTGGTTGGCCATCTCGTCGATCATG
>JBHHXS010000269.1:0-4952 GCA_046757145.1 Phycisphaerae bacterium
TGCTTTTGGGAGGGAAGGCCCGCGCGGTGCTGATGGGACGCAGGCACGTGGCGGCCGAAGACATACGGGCCCTGGCCCACCCCGTGCTGAGACACCGTCTGGTTACGAGCTTCTCTGCAGAAGCGGAAGGGAACACGCCCGATCGGATCATCGACCAACTCCTCACGGCGATCGATCCCAACGCCACGCCTTTGGATGACCATGAGCACGCCCGCAAAGTACTTTCAACCTGAGGTTCTCAGCCGAATCTCCCGCCTGGAGCTCCGCGCCCGCCACGTGGTCGAAGGATTCGTGAGCGGGATGCACAAGAGCCCTTACAAGGGCTTCAGCGTGGAGTTCGCAGGCCACAGGGCGTACGTCCCAGGCGATGACATCCGACACATCGACTGGCGGGTCTACGGGAAGGCAGATCGATACTTCATCAAAGAGTATGAAGAAGAGACCAACATGCGCGTGCACTTGCTGCTGGATTGCTCGGGCTCAATGGCTTACCCTCAAGAAGTCGCGGAGGGGCGCATGACAAAGTGGGACTACGCGGCGACACTGACGGCTTCGTTGGCTCACTTACTGGTGCATCAGCAGGACGCGGTCGGCCTCACCCTGTTCGACAATGGAATACGCCAGCGTCTGCCCGCCTCCGCGAGCCGGGCGTCGCTCCAGACGCTCGAGGAGGCCATCGAGAGGAACTCACCGCAAGACCTGACCGATCTCAGCAAGTCACTTCATGAGACAGCAGCGAGCATTCCTCGCCGCGGGATGGTCGTGCTGGTCTCTGATCTCCTTGCCGACGTCGAGGAAACCTTGACCGGTCTAAGGCGACTGCGTTGGCGCAACCACGATGTGCTCGTGCTGCAGGTGCTCGATCAGGATGAGCTGGAATTCCCCTTCGCCGATCGCACCCTCTTTGAGGGGATCGAAGACGCCGACCTCCAGGTTATGACGGACCCTCAATCGCTCCGCAGCAGCTATCTTACCGCACTGCGCAGCTTCCTGGGAGTTATCCGCACGGCATGCGTCGACCAGAGAATCGACTATGCCTTGCTCAGCACGGGCGACAGCCTGGACGTTACCCTCACCGAGTTCCTTGCATCGCGCGCCCGCCGGAGGCGCACGCGGACTTAACGGACGTTGCCTGTCGCTCAGGGTGATGTGCGCGCGCTTTTTGGGCGTACGGTCGCTCGATTCACGGCGCGTCCCGGCTGCGCACCGCCCAGCCAGAATCAACGGCGCGCGGCCACAGGCCTTGCTCTATGCGGACTCGAAAGCAAACTCGAACGGCGCCTGCTCCGATAGAGACGTGGGGACGCTGCGTTCACGGCGTACCTCTGACACATTGTGAGCACTATGAGCACTATACTTCAAGTATGTCTGTATAACACAGACGCAGAGGCTTCCTCAGAGCTTCGCAAGCACATCGAGGCGCTCAATTTTGTGCGCCTGGTCGCTGAGGTATCAACTGCAGAGGCCCTGGCGTCGACGTTGACAGAGTCGCACGTCAATCTGGTGTTCTTTCATCTTGATCCGTCCCCGAGCGCCGTGCTCGAGCTGATCGACGATGTCTCCGCTCGCTTCCCGGAGCTGGCAATGATCGCCTTGAGCCACGAGACAGGGCCGGCTGCGATTCTCGGGCCCATCCGTGCAGGATGTGATCAGTTCGTATGTGAGCCTATCGATCACTCGGATCTGGCCGCTGCCGTCGGGCGTGTGGCGAGCAAGCGGTTGTTCAGTCAGGGCAAGAGCCGCTGTATCTGTGTCACCGGTGCAACGGGCGGCAGCGGAGCCACCTCCATCGCGTGCAATTTGGCGATGGAGATAGCCCATGTAACCGACGCCAAGTGCGCCCTAGTGGATCTCAATCTGCAGTTTGGTGACGTAGCACTCAGCTTTGACTGCGAAACGAACTACACCTTCTTTCACCTGGCGCAGGCTGGGGCGGATCTCGACCGCGCCGTAATGGAAAGCATACTGAAGGAACTTCCGTGCAACGTGTCCCTCTTGGCCCGCCCGGAAACGCTCGATCAGCAAGAGAACATAACTCCCGACACGGTTCATCACGCGATTGAGCTACTCACAAACATGTTTGAAAACATCGTCGTGGATATGCCGCGCCGCATTGACGCGTGCACCTTTGCCGCTGCCAGCCAGGCGGACCTTGTCCTGATCATCTGCCAGTTGCTCGTACCCAACATCAGGAATGCAAAGCGTTACCATGATGCCCTCGTGTACGCGGGCATTCCGGAGGAGCGCATCCAGCTGGTCGTAAACCGTGTTGACAGTTCCGGAGGGCGAATCACCAAGAAGGACCTTGAAGAGCTTACCAAGAAGCCGGTCTATGCCTCCATTCCCAACGATTACCAGTTTGTGGCCCGTTCGCTTGACTTTGGACGACCCGTCGCCGCGCAGGATCGGACCAGTGCCGTCAGGACGGCGATCCGGAAGATGGCACAGCAAGTGACGAGTGACGCTACCGCGAAGCCTGGTAAGGAGCACGGCCGCAGGGGATTCCTAAGTCGCCTGCTTGCAAAGTGAATCTGAGGACAAGTCGGTACGGTGCTTAAGTTGACCACAGGCCGAGTCGATATCGAGACCTCGGCTCCGCCGTACGTGAGCGTTAACGCCGGCAGCGCGCAGCGCACCCAGGAAAAGCTGCACAGTTTGGCTTGCCGGTCTCCTGAAGGGCAGCTCCGCCACCGGGTTGTACCGCAGCAGGTTGACGTTACCGCGCATGCGTCGCGCGATCGCGGCGAGTTGCCGCGCGTCCTGCACGCTGTCGTTGAGTCCCCCGAGTAAGACATACTCGAGCGTCAGCTCACGTCCGGTTCGAGCGAAGTAGTAGTTGCAGACGCCCACGAGGTCGTCGATGCTCACGCGCTTGGCCCAAGGTATAAGCTGCTTTCTCAGCGTGTCGTTGGGGGCATGCAATGACAGAGCGAGCGTCACCTGCAGCTTCTCATCCGCCAGTCGGCGTATCTGCGCGGGAAGCCCGACCGTGCTCACGGTGATCTTTCGCGCGGCGACACCTAGCCCCCACTGTGCGCTGATGGTCCGCAGCGCCCGCACGGTGTGGGTATAGTTGGCCAGCGGCTGCAGCCAGCCTCACCCCACCCGACCTGAACCGCCTCAGCGCCGAGCCAAACGAACCTGATCGCGACCGACCCGCGAATCGGCATGCGAGGCACTGGTTCCCTGACGGTCCCAAGCACGTCCCTTCCCGTCGCCATTCAACCCGTTGTCCGCCCGGTGAGCGGGCCTCCTGTCCGTATCAGACACCGTGCCACGTCCGGGAACACCGGCGCCTGGAGGCTTGCAGTAGGTCACGAGATCCTCTCGAAGGGCACTTGACGAGATATTATAACCGATGTTATAATGAGTGTGTTGAAGATTCTGTTCTCCAAAGGAGCCGCTATGACCACCGTCAAGGTCACCACCGTAGGAAACTCGGCCGGCATCGTCCTGCCGCGGGAGCTTCTTGAGCGCCTGCGCGTCGAAAAGGGCGACACGCTCTATGCGCTGGAAACGCCCAAGGGCATCGAGCTTACACCCTACGACCCCGAGTTCGCCGAGCAGATGGACGCCGCAGAACAGTTGATGCGCGAGGACCGTGACGCGCTCAAGAAACTGGGCGAGTGATCCCTGATGGCCGAGCCTGTCTGGGTACGCGACGATGTCGTGCTGGCCATCCATCGGCGTCAACTCGCAGAGCACGGCGGGACCGAAGGCATTCGGGACCGCGGGCTTCTTGAGTCCGCACTCGCCAGCCCCAAGAACCGCTTCGCCTACGCAGCCGGTGAGACCGATCTGGCCGCGCTTGCTGCGGCGTATGCCTTCGCCATCGCCCAGAACCATCCCTTCGTCGATGGCAACAAGCGAACGGCACTCGTGGTCTGCCGCACTTTTCTCAGGCTTAACGGCCTCGACCTCACCGCCTCGCAGGCCGAGAAATACGAAACATTTATGCGCCTTGCGTGCGGCGAACTATCCGAAGACGAACTGGCCGCATGGATTCGAAAACGCCTCTCGAGCGAGTAGATTCTGCGCTCATGCCGCGCCGTCGAAACGCCACGAAGCCGCCAGGAACCGCCGGCACGACACGCCCGAACCCGCTCAACTTTGCATGACCATTCTCCCATACTCGCTACGATCGGGAGGTGCGGCGAGCCCGGAATCGCGATAGCATACGTACGCACGGAGGCCCGAATGTGAGTGGAAGAGTTTCTGACAAAAAACGGCTGTTTCGCGTGACCGCGGGCCGCGCGCCAAGACATCGCAGGCACCATCTGCCCGCTGCCCGACACGCGCAGCCCGTGCCGCACATGTCATGGATGCGACGATGGGATTCGCCTACGGATGCAGCGGGGGATTTTTCCAGGGATGCGGAACGCAACGCGCATGCGCCGCTCTTATGGGATGAAACGGTCGCCCGCCATGCGCGGGGATGTCGTGGGCTGTGCGTCCGTATGTCGCGCGGGGGGAACGGGGGAACAGCATAGCGTTCGAAGGAGTCGCGGCCACGGAGGGGCCGCGAAGTACCAACCGAACAACAACATTACCGGGGCCAAAAAAGCGTAGCGACGACAGGAGCAGGCCGCACGCACGACGACCGAAAAACAAAGACGGCATCGCCCGTCCACTCAGACAGACGATGCCGTTGGATTGGCAGATCAAAAATGCCAGAACCCATTGATCCCTGTATTTCTAATTGAACTAACGGCATTTGGCCGATACACTCATGTATGAGACCGCATGGAAGTGCAGAGGAACTGGAACGTAGGCGTCGACGCGGCGTTGCGTTATTGCAGAAGGGACATGGAGTCCGAGAGGTGGCCCGCATGGTGGGCGTGACGCCGGGCGCCGTCGTGGCGTGGCGCAAAGCCTACGAAGAGAACGGCGAGGCGGGGTTGGTGGCCAAGCCCCATCCCGGGCGCAAACCCAAACTCTCCCTTGCCCAACGC
>JBHHXS010000270.1:0-4941 GCA_046757145.1 Phycisphaerae bacterium
GGACATATTACTATTGTTATTCTTATAGATAGAGTATAATAGAGGACGGACACGAGAAAACGCGACATTTTCAGGAGCCCTTTGCAATGGCCGCTATCCGTACAGTCGATCAAATCGCCCAGAAGTGGGCTACCGTCACGCCGCAACGAGTGGCCGATTACGAAAACGGGGTCCGTGAACCCCGCACGGACTGGAAAAACGCCACAGTGGCGGCCAAAGAGGCCTGGAAGGGCGGTATAGAGCAGGCTATACGCAACGGGACATTTGCGAAAGGCGTGGAGCGTGCCGGTACTACCAAGTGGCAGGACGGAGCGCTTACTAAGGGCGTTACACGATGGGGCCCCGGAGTTGCCCTCGGCCAAGATGCGTATCAGACTGGCTTCGCGCCGTTCAGAGACGCGATTTCTCGTGTGGTACTGCCTGCGCGGTTCCCACGGCGGGATCCCCGCAACCTCGAGCGCGTCAAAGCAATCACTGACGCGCTCGCCAAAGTGAAGTCTTCACAATCAGGGGGCTAGCCAGTTTTGCACGATGGACCGTGTGAACACAAGTTCGTGACCCATCCGATGACGTTCGTGCAGGCGTGCCCTGAGTGCGGCGCCGACATGACCACGCAGAAATCGTGCACCAGGTGCGGCGCAGTGATGTGCTGCCAGTGTGCGATAGACTTCAATCAATCTACGCAGGAGTCTGAGACCGATGGCTGATTTCATTCACTCGATTTTGCAAACGAACGGTGCGATTTCCGCCGACGGAGATGTGGTGTATGACCTTCCGGTGAACCCGCTCTCGGTGATACTGCTCCACGTCTCGCCTCTCAACGAGACCTCCACGATTGGTAATCAGGCCTTGCTTGAGGGACTGCTGTCAGCCGTCGATAGCGTGCGAGTATCGCACAAGGGCACCTCCGTGATAGACATGAACGGCGTGGATCTGGCGGCAGTGGCGCTGCTGTGGCATCGCCTGTCTCTCTGGCAGTCCAACGCCGTTGAGACAGACAACGACCGGCGCTCTCTGGTCCTGCCCGTGATCTTCGGACGGCGGGCGTACGACGTTAACGAGTGCTTCCCCGAGACCCGTAAAGGTGAGCTACAGTTGACTGTGACCTGGGACATAGCCGACACCGGCTTCGATGGTCTCCGTGTTTCGATAGAGACGGTCGAGCTGCCCGGAGCAACGCCCACGTTTGTACAGAAAGCTACGACGCTGGCGCAGACACTGGCGGCAACGGGTCAGAATGATATCGATCTGCCGATTGGCAACGTCATTCGGGCGATTCTGATGTTTGGTACCACCGGATACGCCGGGGCAACACCGGCACCAACACTCGGGCAATTGTCCGTCTTCAAGGACAACAAGCAGATAGGCTACTCCGCGACTGATTTCGAGGTGCTGCGCGGCGTCTTTTCCCTGCGCGGCGTCGCCTTTCCGCCTGACGGACGGCATATACACTCCGTGAACGCCGCGGGCGCCGGACGGGAAGATACCGAAACCGCGGAGATCGGCGCGTCCATCGACGATAATTACTGCTTGTTGGACTTCGACCCGCTCGGGGACGATAGTTTCGTCCTAGAGACCGAAGGTTCGGGACGCGTGCACGTGCGTCTGGACGCGGAAGCGGCCAACGCCGTGCGCGCCATTCCGATTGAAAGGGTCGCTGCAACCGAGTTCTTGGAGTAGGTCTTGCGATGGGCATGGTCTTTGTCGATGGCTTCACCGCATACCACGACCGTCCAGGTGCATCTCCAAAGTACGGGGCCTTGGGGCCGCTTTCTGACGGCGACATAATTCGCCGGGTTCTCGTGACGGTGATTCTCGATCAGGCCGAGACATTCGGCTTTGCACCGGCACTGTGCCGGTCGCCATCTGCAACACTCGAGAACTTAGACTCGGGCGTTCCGCTCATATCACGATCTGATGAAACTTCAAACGTTCTCTTTGGTTCAACACCGGCCGTGCGCGATACTTTTTCTAGCACGGGCACAATGCGGTTTGAGTTCTTTCCCGGAGCACGTGTCAGCGGCGGACCTGGCTGGATCATTTACGAGTACTTCACCGGGGCGGTCTTCAACGTCGGCATTATGTTATCGTTTGAGATCTGGCGAAACGAGAAGCGGCGTGACGATGACAGATAAGAGACACGAGTAGCGGTCAAGGCCAGGTCTTGAGCCGTCAGGGGCCCGCAAGACGCGGTTTTTTTCATGGACAGGCGTATCGTCCAGGTAGTTGAGCGCCGCGTAGCGTACGCTACGGATCACACACAAGGCATCGGCCGACACTTTCTTGCCGCAGGACCACTTCCCGGCGGATTCATTCTCACCAAGATCCGCCTTTTCATCCAGAATCCCTCCCTCGTACAGATAGCTGTTGGCTTCGGTCTTTCCGGCCGACCGGAGGCCACGCTTGAGAACTTCAACGGATCCATGAATCTTCTGGGTGCCGGTCAGAAATTCGCCGGTACGGGCATGACCGTCGGCATACTCCGCTCGAGGACCGCGCTTGTAACGCCTTATTCGTTTCCGTTTTGGGTTCCGCTCGGGACCGGTTCCAAGCATGTGATAATGTCGTATGAGGCTGTAGGTTCAACGTCAAACACCGAGCTCATACTTGCCCCGGTAGTAGAGCGCTGGGACGGATTGCCGAACGACGTAGAGACAAGAGACGATGGGCCCGAGCGAGAAAACACGGAGTGATCCTCGTAGGCCGCGCACTTGGCGCGGCATGAGCGCGGACGATGTTACGGTGCTGTGCGCCTGGTGTGCACAGCGCGAATTTGAGGGCTGCGAGTTTCATACAAATGTGCCGGTGGGCGAAGTACCTGAGGGTGCGGATTGTTACACACGATGGTTTGGTGACAGCTACTGTAAGGATCTGTATGCCCGGCGGATCGACGCGCTTCTTATTGCGGATTCGCAGTGGACTGTCATTGAGGCTAAGCCTGAGGGGTCCGCGGCGGCACTCGGGCAAGTGAAGATGTACGCATTCATGCTGCGCGAACTAGTGCCTGACCGCGCGACGATTACGCCCATGGTATGCTGCCAGTACGTCCACTCGGACCTTTATGCGTTCTACCGCGATCAGGGCGTTGAGCTTGCCGAAGTCGGCATGTGCCTTTCGGCCACCCACGGGATAACATGACCTACGAGAGCCGAGCGATGGCATCGGCCATATCGGCCGACGACGGGTGCGTGTAGATTTGCGTCGTGGACACTCGCGCGTGCCCCAGTGCTTGCTGCACGGTTATCAGGTTCGACACCCTGAGCAGCCGGGTGGCGAAAGTGTGGCGCAGTACGTGCGGAGTGAGATACATTCCCAGCACCTCTTTGCCGATTTTCGTGAGCGCGCGCTGCAGCGTGCGCGGCGAGATTGCCCGCGAAAAACCGAAGACCATCAGTGCCGGGTCCACCCCGTAGGCCATAGCTGCCTGCGCGTGCTCCACCCAACACCGGCGGATTTCGTTGCGGAGCCTCGAGTTGCACGGCACGGTACGCGACACGTTGCCCTTACAATTCGATTTACGCAACTCTATGGCTTCCAAGGGCACCTCACGATAGATAAGCTGCTCCCACGTCACGGAGCAGGCTTCAGAGACACGCAGGCCCGCCTCCAGCATAAGGGCCATAGCGAGCGGCTTGGGATGGCGCAGCCCGCGAAACGCTTCGCGGGCCGCGCCTAGCTTCTCGTCGGGGATCACGTGGATACTCATTTGCGTCGGACCTTTCGCTCCAGCGCGGCGACCGTGTGCTCCAGCCGCGTGATTTTGTTCACCAGACGGGAGAGCACCTCATCCGTACTAGCTTTTAATTCTGACATATGCGCCGCGCACAGCTTGAGCAAGAGCTCCGCGATCTCGGGATCATCTAGTAGAACAGACATGAAATCCTGCGTCCTTCCTGCGATTACACGTTACCGGGACCTGGCTTGAGACCGCGATCGATGCACTCGACATGCGAGATCGGAGTCACATAGCCCTTGCGGCAACCGGCCGTTAAGATTCGTCCCCAGGTGCCCCGCCGACTCTTGACGAGCCGACCCTTGGGCGGGGGGCGCCGCAATGTGGCAGCGACATACCGGCCGAGGCCGCGGCGCAGACACTCCTCACGCCGCGCGGCAAGCTCTGCCTCCGAGAGCAAGCCATCGCGGCACTCGTTGAACCAACGCCGTACCTTCTTTGGCAACGACAATTCAGCCGACTTTTCGGCCAGAGTCATTTCATCCCACGGTTTGACAATCATCAGATTTACCTCCGTTCCAGAAATCGGACACAATAGAACCCAACATCACGGATAAAGCGACAATCGGCGTAACCGGAATGACGTATTCCGGGCGTCGCAATACTAGCGGAACAGCCCGAGGCGGTCAAGCCGAAATGTCGTACAATACTCATAATCGGACAAATTCTTTTCCACGCCACAAGATGGCGTTTTTTTCGGTGGGGCGACATAGGGGCGGGGGGGGCGGCGCCCGCCCCCCCCCCCCACGTACGGCGGTCTAAAGTCTTATCCCACTTACCCAAGTACTCGGCAAGGTTGAAAGCGTCGTCCAGGATGGGATACGGTCTGTTTCCCAGCCGGATTTGCTTGGCCCAGATACACAACCTGCACTGCTCCTTGATCAGGTGCTGCCGCAACTGCTCGTACTCGCACTCCCAGAGCTTTCGCTGAAACTTGAACACGTCAAACATGATGACCTCCTACAAACCAATGTGAGCGTGTCGATTCGCCCACTCCCAAATTAGTTGATCGTTGGCGTTCATTTCGGTCGCCTCAACGATCTTTCCCAACATACGACGCATTCGCCTCATGTCCTTCACGTAGTCCCTGCGAATCCGATCGCATTCCTCTGCCCATTGTTCAAGAGTCATAAACGTAGCCACGATTCGTCTCCCAAAAAGCACGCACCAACCCCCCCCCCGTTTCCCTTGTAACGGAGTGAATTGAA
>JBHHXS010000271.1:0-4933 GCA_046757145.1 Phycisphaerae bacterium
TACAGCGATTCGACGATGTGGGTACAGCGTACGGCGTCGCGGGCCGACGATTACGTGATGTTGACCAACGGAGACGTTGTGCGGGGCTTCATCACCTCGATCGATGCCGACTATGTCGTGGTCGAGAGTTCCTTGGGCGAAACGAGAATCCCCCACCGCGTGGCCTTGAGCGTGGGCATGGCTTCGCGTCCGGCTGCACAGCTCGACAAGCCGTATTTCATTGTCATGTTGCGCAGCAGTGGGCGCGTGACGGCTACGGACTTCGAGTGGTCTGGAGACCGTGTGGATGCGGTCCTTCGCTACGGTCAGCATGTCCGCATCGAGGCGGAGAGAATCGTCCGCGTCGATGTGGAGGGTGGGCGGTGGGAATGGCTCGGTGAACATGACCCGATCAGCTCCGAGCAGACTTCCATGCTGTCGCTGCACTGGCCTCGCCGCATAGATCAGAACGTTTTCGGCGGTCAGATAGTCGTAGGTCGTGAAGCGTTTGAGCACGGCATAGGCGTGCACAGCCGGTCGAGCCTCACGTACGATCTGCGTGGAGCCTACCGAGAGTTTGTGACGTCGTTCGGCATTGACGACACGGGCGAGGTGCTATCGGACGTCTCGGTGTTCATACTGGTCGATGGCCAGCGCCGTTTCACTCAGAGGGGCGTCAGGCGCGGGAGGCTCTTCGGTCCGGTGCGCTTGGATGTGACCAATGCGAAGCGCATCGAACTCATCGTCGACTTCGGAGAGAACGGCGACCTTCAGGACCGTTTCGACTGGGTCGAAGCGGCGCTGATACGCTGACCGCGCCAACGACCGCCCTGAGAAAGACGCGAGGTGCGGTGTCGTCCGGCTACGCTCATCCCGATTGACCCATCACCGTGTCACCCTGTAACCCCACCCGCTCTACCTTGAACGGCTTGTTCGCCCAACTGATGGGAGTATCGCACGGAAAGACCCAGCAAGGCAGCGCGCGGTCCGGCATGCCGCGCGAGCCGCTCCCCGTGCGAGGCTCGCTCCTGTCGATAGCCTGCACAAGAACGTACGGGCGGTTGGAGGCCGTATCGCCAAGCTCATCGAGTGAGCGCACCAGGACCACATGGACCTGTGTGAAGTCCATCGGCGGACATCCATACGGTGCAGGGTCAGCCTTAAGCGCGACAACCAGCCTCTTGCCGTTGCGCGCGGCGGCTTCGGCCAGGCGAGCGATGCGTTGCGCCGCTCTGATGCGCGAGTTGTTTCCGGTGGTATCCGTACGGAAGTTCCAGAGATAAGCGCCGCCGTAAAGGACGGTTGAGATCGCTGTCAGCAGGCCCAGAATGGTCCTTGCAGTTCCGAGGCGCCGTTTTCCGGAGCTTGCCAAGGCGTACGATGCGCCGATTGCTAGCGCGGTATCCGCGAAGACTCCGAATCTTCCGTACTCCGCGGGCTTACCGGCGCCGATCAGGCTGAACTGCATGACGAACGCGGCAGTGGTAATGACAACGGGCCAGGCATCCGTGTTCCTGCGCGCGACTCCGATTGTCAGGCCGACCAATCCGAGGATGACAACGGGCCACGTTGCCCCCTCGCCCGCAAGCTCGACCACGCGCAAGAACCCCTCGCCGACCCTCGAGACCTCATACATCGACAACGAGTTGCTGAAGTTACTCGCCAGAACTCCCCGGCTCGACAGTGCGTTTATGAGGATATAGGGGTTGGCAATAAGATAAACAGCGATGGCGAGAGCGACTCCCGCGAATGTGCGTATCGCAGACGTGCTCACTGCCATCTTGTCCCGCGCTGGGGGTTTCGCGTTGGGTCCGAGGGGGCGGGCGCCCGTTTGGTGAGCCTGTGCTCCCCAGGGCCTCCGTCCGAGCAGCGCGACCGTGGGGATCAACACAAAAATGGGCCACGACGACAACACCATGCCCAAGGCGGCCCCGCAACAAATGCACATCAGCCACCAGTCGCGGTTTGCGTGTCTCTCCGACCCGTCAATCTGAGTCAAGGCTCCTTGCCGGCGGGAACTTCCATTCGGCGGCGCGGTTGTACAGGCCCCATCCTCTTCCCGCGCAGTCGGGCTGGAGATGTCCGACGGATACGACGCTTCGCGCGGGCCGACCCTTGACGCTTGGCGTAACGGGGGGCGGCCCGCGGCTCGGTGATGTAGATGCCGCATGGCGAAGAGTCCCGCCGACAGCATGAGCACCGCGCCGGGAAGATGCGGCTTGCCTTCATGGGCCATGCACACTACTACGGGCATGAGACTGAACAGAAGAGCAGCCAATAGACCGCCGACGGTCCCGCTGAGGCGTCGCCCTATAGCGAAGACAATACATACGCCGACGAGCCCCCATGCGGCGGAGTACACGCGCGCGACGATGTAGAACTTGCCGAACTCCGCTGGGTTGTCCAGGTAATACGCCACGTCGCGTCGTACGTCGATCAACCCGACGACGTCACTTAGCTTGAGCAGAATGCCGACGGGATAGATGAAGAGTCCCCCATACTGGTACAGGCGCGGGTCGAGATCGAATCCCCTGGGATTCATACCTGCAAGGGCCATCATCGTGATCATCTCGTCAGGCTGATACGTATACAGGCGATATCGCAGGTATATTTTGGCGATGTCTTTCGGGTCGGCGCTGAGGCGGGTCGGTCCACTGTTGAGCCTGACAGTCGGATCGGCGTCAACATCCGCACCGCGATCGGACGAGAATCTCGCCTGGGCGTCGGCGAGACGATAGATCTCGTCACCGGGCCAAATCCCCTCGCTGCCGAACATGTACTTGTCTATCTCTCGCCCCGGCAACCCCCATGTAAGGCCTACGATAGACATGCCGGCGAAGAGTGCCAGAATCACACTCAGTGCGATCCGGTGCATGCGTCGAGATTCGCTCGGTGTAACGATCATCGACAGGCGCTCGAGATGAGCGAGTGCGCGCGACTGCGCGCCGCCTTTTCGATCCGGGAGCATCGGAAGCCGGTGCCTGGGGCCCGCGCTTGCGCTCCCGGCTCCGATACGTGGCGTCGGATCGCGCCCAGTGATTGGCCGACGCACGCAATGAGTTTCATTCGTCCTCTACGTCCTTGCTCGACCTCTCGTTCAACGCTGCATCCTTGTTCTGCTGCTTAGCATGGGCATCGGCTCGACACCGGTATTCGTGCCATCGCCTGGGCAGCTTCCAGCCGCATTCAGGGCACCTGCCTGACACGTTTCCGGTGAGGCTGTAACCGCAACCGGGGCATTCGTCGAAGCTGCGTTTCCCCGGAGGCCGCGCCGTGAACCGAAACCCACAACTGCGGCATCGCCGCTCAACCGGGAGGCTCGTCAGCACATTGGCCGCCAACGATGCTAAGTTGTAGATTGCGACGCTGATGTTACGCGCCGTCCACGTAGCCCTATGGTATCCGTGGGAACGGCAGTTCGGACATTCCATTGCATACTGCATATTCATCGCCCGCGCCATGGGGGCGGATCTGCCTCGCACGACCGGGCACATCCGGCAACGCGGTCGCTGTGGTCGATCGAACATGTCGCGGCCGTTCGGGCGCTACCTTGCCTTGGCGAACAGCGGTGCGGCCTTGTAGCGCCCGTCGGCGACACTGGCATTGAGCGCCTTTAACATTCCACGGACGGTACGATGGCCGATCTCGTCCGCCCACTCCAATGGTCCGCGGGGGTGGGTGGCGCCCTTGACCATGGCAAGGTCAATATCGTCTGCCGAGGCAACACCCTCGTCGTAGGTCAGTGCCGCTTCGTTGATAATCGCCCCGAGGATTCGACAGAGCATGTACTGCTCCGTGCTTCCGGCATCGACCGCTCCTGCCTTCAAGCAGAATGCGGACATTACGTCGGCCATCAGCGGTGAGATCTGAAAACTGCGGCGTTCCACGATACATGCCGGCACGGGGGCTTCGTAGAGGTAACTGTAGAATCCTCGCGACGTTTTGCATCCGAGGTATCCGTGCTTGACAAGCCGCTTTTGGATGTCGTGCGGCTCCAGCCGGGTTGATCTGTTCATCCGCTCCCAGATTGACGTGGTCACGGCTAGGCTTACGTCCACGCCAACCAGGTCCATGAGCTCGAACGGACCCTTTTGGAATCGACCGTGCATACGCATCACCTGGTCGACCTCGTCCACGCCGCCCACACCCTCTGCAAGCAGGCGCAGGGCCTCGAGATAAAAGCCTCGGGCGACTCTGTTGACGATGAAGCCCGGCGTGTCCTTCGTCAACACCGGCGTCTTTCCCCAACTCCGTGCCACCCGCATAGCTGCATCCGACCATGTTCGATCTTCCGCCTCGCCCGAGATGACCTCGATGACCGGTATGGTCGTGGCCGGGTTAAAGAAGTGCATTCCAATTAGGCGCGAAGGGGCCCGCAACGACTGCGCGAGCTGTCCAATAGACAGCGTGGACGTATTGGTGGCCAAGATGGCCGACACAGGAATGGCTGCCTCGAGGTCCGCAAGCACCCTGCATTTGACGTCCAGATCTTCCACAACGGCTTCGATCGCGAGCCCGACGTCGCCAACGTCGCTGACCGATTCTGCGGTGGAGACGCTTCCGAGCGTCGCGCCGCGCCGGGCCGCGGTCGACTCTGGCTTTTCAGCCGACCGGTGGAGTAGTTGGCTGATATCCCGGGTCGCACGGTTGAGGGCGTTACTGTCGACGTCAATGAGCCGCACGCGGCACCCATGCGTCGCCGCGAGCTGCGCGATGCCGGACCCCATGGTCCCCGCACCGACTACAGCTACCGATGTCACAGCCATCTTCGCTCCTACCACGCCGTCGGCGTCGGCGCGCACAGCCTAATCGATGACCACAGTGTGTTCCAGAAGTACATCGAGAGACGATCTCTGGAGTATACTACTCGAACTGAGCGCGCTCACGCGGGTCTGAGAAAGAATCGGCGGGGCGCGATCCGAGCCCGGAGCGCGAGCGACGGGTACATCATCAT
>JBHHXS010000272.1:0-4900 GCA_046757145.1 Phycisphaerae bacterium
CACCTTCGTTCCTTGGGTCGATGTCGCATACGCCCAACGCGGGATTACAGATCCCGACGCTGCACGCATCATCAAGAAACGAGCAGTCGAGCGGGGTCCCCGCGCACGAGCCACCTGAGCATGCGTCGTCAGTACACGGGTCGCCGTCGTCGCATGGTGTGCCGTCAGGCTGGTCGCAACAAGGGTCGATATCGGGCACACACTTGCCGTCCAGGCAGATCTCGCACAACCCGCAGAAGCAGCTGAAGCCGGGGATGTCGCAGCCGGGCACGCAGGCACCTGCGCCGTCGCACCGGAGGCACTGGGCCGGATCGCACCGGACTTCGCATCGGCCGCCGAGGCAGATCTTGCACGCGTCGGCGTCACAGCAGCGATCTTCACAGACAAATGAGCAGCTACCCGCGCCGTCACACTGTTGACATTGGGCCGCGTCGCAGTCGCTCACGCACGAGCCGGCGCCATTGCAGGTGAGGCAATCGTTGGGATTGCACCGGACTTCGCATCGGCCGCCGAGGCAGATCTTGCACGCGTCGCTGTCACAGCCGACGCAGGCACCGGCACCGTCGCACGTTTCGCAGTTGGCGGCGTTGCACTCGCTGTCACCGGGAATGCAATCGCCGTTGATGCATTCATCACCAATCGTACATGGGTCCCCGTCGTCGCATGGCGTCCCGGACGGTTGGGGTCCATTCGGTCCACAGCATTCGGGTGAAGCGTCAGGTCTGGGCGCACAGGTTACACCGTCACAGATCTGGCAGACGGCATCGCAACAGGCGCCGTTGCAGCAGAGTTCCGTCGCAAGGAAGCAACAAGCCTGTGCGTCGCAGCATCCCATGAGGCCATCGAGACAGCAGTCGTCACCGCATGTTTCATCCGGAGGTTCGCAGCAGGGCGTCTCAGAACAGGCGCCATCACAACATTCCTCGCCTGCCACGCAGGGGTCGATGCAGTTGCCGAACTCGTCGCAGAAACTGCACTCGCTGTCGCCGCACACTTCGCCGCCGGATCCGGCACAGGAGCAGTTACTCGCACCCGGACGGCAGAATCCAATCTCGCAGAATCCGTCGCCGGTGCAAGGATCACCGTCGTCGCACGGCAAGGGGTCCGACCCGACGGCGCAGGCGGGGCAAAAATGTAGCCCCGTAAAGAGACAGGAGCCTTGTATGCACTCGGTGCCACCGTCTGAGCAAAGGCACTTGTCGACCGTACATGTGTCCTCGTCCAAATCACACCCGGATCCTGGAGGTAGCCCGCAGCAGGGATCGTCAACCGGAACGCAGACGCCGTCTACACAACGGGCGCAGGGACCACAGAAACAAGCGTCGGTGGTCACTTCGTACGGCGGACAATTGCAGCCCCAGCCCGCGTGGTCTATCCCCACTCCGGGATCGGAGACGATGTGGTTGCCGTCGTCGGTTACGGACCCGGTGGCGACGATTTCGAACTGAATGGTGTCGTGATTGAAGCTCAGGAAATACGCGATGGATCCGGGCGCCAGCCCTGACATGTTGGGATAGACGATCTTCACTGGCGGATCGAACGTCGCGCCGGCGGGTTGGAGCGTCCACGCGAACGGCGGGGCCGCTCCATCGGGCAAGGGCATGGGGATCTTCTCGTGGCGAACCTGATTGAGTCTTATCGTTGCGGGCGAGGCGGGGCTGGGTACCGTGCCATCGGCCAACGTCATCGATCCGGCCGAGACGATCATCTTGAGGCCTTCAATTCCATCCACGGTGAGTTCCACATCGGCGGTGTTGTCAAAGAGCACGTCGTTGGTCGGGTTGAGTTCCGGCAGGTAGATCGGCGTCGGCAGGGCGTTGACTGCATTGGGGATGAGGATCGGTTCGTAATGCAAGGCGGGAAAGCTGCCCGGCAGAACGCTCCTTCCCGTTGCACCGCCAACATGAAAGGCAGTAGCCCCATCCACGATCAGGTCGGCCGGTCCCGTTCCGGGCACGTCGCCGAATCGAAAGACGCCTTCAAGATCCGTCTGAACCGGCGCCGACTGCTGACCCGCGACATTCAGCATGCACGTCGCTCCCTGCACAGGCTGTTCCGCGTTATCCAGTACGATGCCGGAGAAGCTGGTCGGATCCCCAGCATTGCGCGCGACGCCCACTGCATTAAAACGTACGCGCGAGCCCGGGTTTCCGTCAAACGTGGCGAGCACAAAGTTGTTACCGGGATCGAGTCCCAGTGTCAGCGCCACCTCCGCATGCCCCGTCGGTCCCGTGGCGACCCGAACCGACTTTTGACCGTTGACCAGTCCCCCGCCGCCAACGATGGTGAACTGCACGTCTACCCCCGGGACGCCGTTGCAAGCGTCGCTGACCCAGGCGCGCAGCGGTTCGGGCGCCAATCCACCTACTTCGGCCCGCTGATTGTTTCCCGAACCCACGTTGATCTGTGCCGCGGGTGCGGGCGTGGCCGACGCGCACAGCACGGTGGTTCCAGCGATGTCGGTGGACGTCACCTCCACTCGGTTGTTGCCGCACCCGGCATCCAGACCAACGCGCCAAAACGCTTGCGCTAAACCATTGGAATCCGTGAAAGCCTGCAACGTTATCGCGCCATCGCCCAGCCCATCTACCGTGAGACGGCCGTTGCTGCGGGTGACGTCGAACGTGACGAGCTTGTTCGCAAACGGAGTACCGTCTCCTCGGGTGATCTGCACGACAATCGGTTGGGCGAGTAGTGTCGCGACCTGCCCGGTCTGACCGTTTCCGGAAACGACGGTCATCTGCGGCGCGTTCGGCGCGACCGGAACGTGCGATACATTGATCCGTTTCACCGTAGTGTTGCCAAGGACATCGGACGCCACAACTTCGATCGGCGTGACGCCCCCCTGATTCAAACGAAGCCCCGGAAGAAAAAACGTGCCGTTGGTTCCGATGCCAATGTCCACTTCGGCAGACCGTCCGTTTACAAGGACGCTGAGCCCATCGAAACCGCTGAGCGTATCACCAACGCGACCGGCGATGTCGGTTGTGGGAGTAGTGATCTCCGACTCGTCAGCAGGGAAATCGATGAACAGGCTCGGCGCCTGCTCATCCTGTGTGATATGAAGTGCAGTGGGTGCGCTGGTGGTGCCGTCGCCCAAGACACCGCGAACGAAGATCTGGTTCACTCGGTTTTGTAGTAGTTCTATGCTGGCGGAAAAACTGCAGTCATCAACCGTTACAACGGCCGTCGATGCACCGCGAACGATCTCTACGCTCGGCCACCCGGCAGCAGTGCCTGAAACCTTCAGTATGGTTGATCTCGTCGGCGAGGCCGGCTCGACGACGTTGACGGCCGGAAGTGTGGTACCGGGCCCCCGGAAAGCGCACCCCAAAAAGCTGTAATCGACCAGGTCGACATCGCCGTCGCCATCCGTGTCGAACGACGTCAGGCAATCGGCGTCGGTAGGAGGCACGAATCCGGCGCTGCCACTGGATCCCGTAAAGCAACGCTGTTGCGCCGCCGAGTCGCGGAGGTCGACATCTTGATCTGAATCCATGTCGCCCGGGCGTACCTGAGCTGGCGAGGATCTACCGGCGCTTAGCGCGGCAACCGCGAGAGTTACAGCGACACGGCGTGCGTACGCGACCCCTCTCACCCATGATCCTTTCAGTACGGAAAGTCGACGGCCCAGTTTCGACAGGCGCTAATGTAGCGGAATGTTTGCGGGAACGCAAGCGAGCTGTCGTGGCGAGCCACCGGCATGTACTATTCTCGTCCGATAACCGACGGACATGCCAAGATCCCCCCCCACAACACGCACCCGACACCTATTTACGACACGTAGTCGCCGATTCTCGGCCAATCGGAGTCCTGATTCTTCCCCGAGCCCACACACTGCAACCCGGTTACCAGCGACCGGTGGTGACGCCAGCGATTGCGATACCATGCGCCAAACAGCGTTCAATCGACTAGCTCTTCACGACCGAGCTTAATTCGGTCCAGTCCGTCGCGACGCTCGACCATCACGTACCGCGCGGCCTGTCCGCACAAAACAGCCACCAAGGCTGCTGCTCGTCGAGACATGCCCTGGCTCAAACTGACAGCTTGCGTCATCGCGCGAATCACGATTGAACGTGAATGTCACCTACTTTGGAGGGCAATTCCGCACCAATCGTAGACGGCAGGCAGGAGGTGGCGGCAGTTGGCACCCTGGTATGTAGACCGACATGCAGCCAGGGAAGGCGAAGCCAACTGCAGCGACGGTATGGGTCGCAGCCGCCTTGCGCGGTGAGCTGACCGAAGCGCAGGCCCGACGGCTGGCACAGGAAAACCCTGAAGTCCTTGCACTGGCTCTGCTCGCAGCCAGCCAACCCATCGCCGAGTTGCAAGGGAACAGTCATGGGCAACAGCCATCCCCTTCGACACCGTCGGGCATGGTGCCCATCTACACCAAGCCCGACACGCGAAAGCGGCGTAAGAAGCCCGGTGCCAAGCCAGGGCACCCGGATCATCGGCGCAAGACGCCCGAGCGAATCGATGAGCGGGAAACGCACCGTTTGAGACGCTGCCCCGGCTGCGGCGGTCCACCGCAACGCTGTCAGCACAATCGCACGCGTATGATCGAAGACATCCCGGAGGAGATCGTTCCGGTCGTCACCGAGCATACCATCCATCGCGATTACTGCCCCGAGTGCAAGAAGCACGTGGAGCCTGTCGTGCCCGATGCCATGCCCCGCGCGACCATCGGGCATCATCTCATCGCCTTGACGGCCTGGCGTCATTACGGGTTGGGCGTCACGATCGATCAGATCATTGACATTCTCTCCTACCATCTGCAAACGAAGCTGACACCCGGCGGTCTGATCAACGCCTGGCAGCGGCTCTCGGAGATTCTTGTTACGTGGTATGAGCAGATTGCGGAAGAAGCGAAGAACTCCGCCTACCTCCACGCCGACGA
>JBHHXS010000273.1:0-4873 GCA_046757145.1 Phycisphaerae bacterium
GAGACCTTCGGGCAGGGAATGACCAGAGCCTTGGACGGTTTGGCCGAGCTGATCGTCGAGGCAATGGAAACCGACTGGTAAGGCCACTATTATCTTATGCCGGCTTACTGTGCATCAGCGAACATAGATAAAGTGTTAGTAGAATAGGGTACCCTAACATGGGCGACGGTAACGACTCTCAACAGTCGCAACCACCCGAACCGAAGAGGCCCAACGGACCGGGCACGCGAATGTCGCGAAACGTGGTCAGTTGGCTGGTGCTGTTCGGTCTGGCCGTGCTGCTCGTCGCACTCCTTAGTAATACGCTCGAGGCGCCCAGCCGTATCTCGATCACCGAATTCTACACGATGGTCGAGAACAAAGAAGTTAAGACGCTGGTGATAAAGGAGGGTGGAGCGATCGAAGGCGAGAGGGTCGGTCCACGGGAGGGCGACCCCGTAGGCGGCTCGACGCGATTCACGTTGAACTACCCTCACGAAGCCATCGACGGCGCTTTTCTGAAGGAGCTGGCTGAGGCTGTCCACGAACACGGAGGGGAAGTCAAGTTCGAAAAGCCCAATCAGTTCATACTGGTCGTCGTCAACCTCCTCCCGTGGCTACTGTTCTTCGCTGTTATCTGGTTTTTCATTTACAGGCAGATTCGAAGCGCCGGCGGCGGGCCCGGTGGGATGCTCGGCGGGTTCGGTCGCTCGCGGCATCGCATCTCGGTCAAGGAACATACGAACATCACGTTCAACGACGTAGCGGGCGTGACCGAAGCGAAGGAAGAGGTTCAGGAGATTATCGAGTTTCTCAAAGCCCCGAAGAAGTTTCAACGCCTCGGGGGGCGCATTCCCAGAGGAGTTCTTCTCGTCGGGCCTCCCGGATGCGGCAAGACACTGCTGGCCAAGGCAATTGCGGGCGAGGCGGACGTACCTTTCTTCTCCATAAGCGGGTCCGACTTCGTCGAGATGTTTGTCGGCGTCGGCGCGTCGCGCGTGCGCGATTTGTTCAAACAGGCCAAAGAGAACTCGCCCTGCATCGTCTTTCTCGATGAGATTGACGCCGTCGGGCGCCGTCGGGGCGCCAGCTTCGGGGGTGGCGGTCATGACGAGCGCGAGCAGACCCTCAATGCCATCCTCGTGGAGATGGACGGGTTTGATTCCAACTCCCAGATTATCGTCATAGCGGCTACCAACCGCGCCGACGTGCTCGACCCGGCGCTCGTTCGCCCGGGGCGCTTCGACCGTCAGGTGTACGTGCCCTTGCCCGACCTGCAAGGTCGCTACGAGATTCTAAAGGTGCACATGCGGAAGATAAAGCTCGGTCCGACAATCGACGTGCGGCGCTGCGCCCGGGGAACACCGATGTTCAGCGGGGCGGAGCTGGCAGCGGTGGTGAACGAGGCGGCCTTGATAGCCACCATGGAAGGCAAGGAGTTCGTCGAGCAGGAGGATCTGGAGGAGGCCCGCGACAAGGTGCGTTGGGGTCGCGCGAAGAAGAGCGCGGTTATCGACGAGCGGGATCGGAAGATCAGTGCCTATCACGAGTCAGGCCATGCCGTGGTGCAAGCCCTCGAAAAGCACGCCGACCCACTGCACAAGGTGAGCATCATCCCTCGCGGGCAGGCTGGGGGGGCGACCTTCTCCCTGCCTGAGCGTGACCGGATGGTCTACACGAAGAATTATCTGCTTGCTGCCATGCGCGTGACCCTTGGTGGACGCGTAGCCGAAGAGGTTTTCTTTGATGAGATAAGCAGCGGTGCAGCGGCCGACATTAAGCAGGCGACCGAGATCGCCCGCACCATGGTGCGCGAGTGGGGGATGGGCGACTCCATCGGGTTCGTATACTACGGAGACAACGAGACGCCGGGCACCTTCCTTGACGTCTCCCCGCGCGCATACTCGGACAAGACCGCGGAGATGATCGATAACGAAGTCAAGAAGCTGCTCGACGCTGCACACAACGACGTCAGGCGGATCATGGCAGAAAACCGTGATAAAGTCGAGACCGTTGCGCAGGCGCTGCTCAAGTTCGAGACCATTACCGGCGAAGAGACCAACGCCCTGCTGCGCGGGGAATCGCTTGACCGCGCCACCGTTGCTGACCTGCTCGATGAAGCGGCGGCGGCGGACCGCAGCGTCGGAATGGCCCGCCCCGTAAAAGCACAGCCCAGGCCCGATGCTGACATCGGCGAGGGTACGCTTCCGCAGCCCGGTTGACCATCCGCACCGAACCTCACCGCGGACCCCATCCGCCAGGCGTCGACGCTTCAGCACATGATGCCGCGCATGATGCCGCAGCGCCGTCGGTAGACTGTCCATGGCAGGCACCGCTCAACGTGTATCGCGTGCCTCCCCCAGTATCCCTGCGTGGCAACTGCGGAGGAAGGTAGCGGACCTTCGACGGGGCGTCGCGGAACGCCGTAGAGGCGGATGTGATTAAACGGTGGGCCTACTGCTGGCTCTCGGCGGGTTCGCGTGCGGTAGCGGCGCCTTGCCGAACGCGCTGGCGTAGAACGTCGAGCGCCTCGCGCACTTCGTTGGCCATACGCGCATTGGGGAAGCTCTCGACGAGTTCGAGGCCGACGGTGAGGGCGTCCTGCCAGCGCTTCTCGGTCACCGCGAAGCGGAACTGTACTCCCAGTTGAAGCAGCTTTTCCTTGAAGACGTCACGTGCCGAAGCCTGAAGCGCGTGTGCCTCCGCTGACGACAAATACTGGTCCAGTTCGCGGAGGACCTCAATCGCATGGTCGGTATCGCATCGGCGGACGGCCTCGTTCCACGCCTCGGTGAGTTCCTGCTTGTGCGCTTCCTTTAGGTCAGCCATCCGCTCGTGCAGGCTGGTGACCTGTGCGTTACGCGGCAGCACATGCATGAGACGATCGATTTCGGCAGAAGCCCGCTCCCAGTCGTGGGCGTCGAACAGCGTTTCTATGCTGTCTATGGCTTTCCCGAGCTGGGCCCGGATGGCGCGGGCACGAGCCTCGTCCACCTCCTTCTGCAGTGTATCGGCCTCTTCTTTGTACCCGAAGCGCTGCTTGAGCTCTTCGATGAGGTTAAGCCCGGACTCCCATCGCTCATTGCTTATATCCTCGCGGATTGCGGCGCGCATGGCTTCAATCTCACGGTCACGGTGGGCGAGGGACTTTGCGGCATCGGATATGCGCGTGTTTTCCGCGATGACATCGATGGTGGGAACCGCCTGCTGCATCGTCTCCTTAAGGCGGCGCAGCTCGCTTAATTGGCGGACCAGGGTGGATTCCATCTTGACCACCAACGCCATAAACGCCATCAGCATGACCGCGATGAAGAGCGTTATAGCGCCCGCAGCAAGCATCCAAGCGCTTCCCGAGGGACCGACGTCGGTCAGGCCGCACACAATCAGCACGCACGACACGAGGATGCCGAACACGCCCGCTACAGTACTGAGCCAGCGAAGCTGCGAGAATCGTGGAGGTTCTGAAAGCATACCATGCTCCACATCGACCGGAGTCGAAGCCCACGCCCTTGTGCCTCCACGGCGCCCTCAAAGGTGGAGTGACTCGCCCCCCGGGCTCGTCGTCAAGTCCGGTGCACATCCATGGTAATCTACTTGGATGAGCGGTCAACCATACACGGCGTGTGCAACCAGTCCGTGCCTACGCCTGGGAGGTCGTATGGCCGTCTTGCCCCACCAGTGGAACGGGGACGACGGTCGCTGCGGCGTTTTCACCGTCTTCCTGCCGCTGACGGCATAGCTTCCACTCGCGCTGTTCGAGCATTCTCAGGGCGTTCTCGGCATCGTGGATGGCGTCCGCGACCACTCGCAGGAAGCACAGCGCACCCGCGGAAGCCACTACCGCGCAGACCACAATGGACCAGCCGCTCATATCAGTAGGGTGCATCCTCAAGAGACGCACGATTCATCGGCGGAAACGCAGGTCGGCATGGGTTATATAGACCTGCGGATTGCGTTTTGCGTGGCGGGCACTGGGGTATCACCCGTGCCAGGACTGTCGCAACGTGACGCGTCTTGGAACCGGACGCGAAGGGCTCCGCCAGTCACCAGCTTCCCGTGCCTGTGCTTGGGGTCTTCGAAGGGCTAACGAGTACGCCGATACCGCACGTCGCACGTCGCACGTGGCGACGGCCTACGTACGGATCGTGAACTACTTGCCGGTTGCGCCGTCGGGCACCGCCCCATCGTAGGAGCTTTCGGCGCCGGCTCTGCCCAGGGCGACATAGACCCATATCAGTGCAGCGACCGGAACGCCAAGCTTCAAGATGAACGGCAGCAAGGCGACGAGATGATCACGCCAAGTGTTGTTCTCTCCACTCGCGATGATGGTGATCGCGTTGAACAGCAACGGCAAGCCGAAGAGAAGAGCTACGGGAAAGTACAGCCAGAAGTGGAAGGTAAGATTCGTCTCGACGGCATCGGCAGCCTTTTTCCGCGCGTAGACATTGACGAATGCCGCGACGAGTACGGCGCCACCTCCGACGAACCAACGATCCTGTTGCACAACCTCAAACACGTACAACGCGATTAGCCAGATGACCACGAATTTCACCAGGCCTCTTGCTCGATCAACTCTGTTTTTTGCCATTGTGATGCTCCTGGGGCGAGCGCCCGTTCCCGACTCAAAGCAGGACATAATCACACCGTCTCCCCATCGAGGCAAGTGAATCGCCCCATGCCCCTGAGGCGCCCTCGCGCACTCGGCGTGCGCGACGCTTGTGGACAACGGTGTTCGGCTCCGGACTTGTGATTAGCCGAGCGCAAGCACATCGGCGGCGTTGGTCCGGCATATCCTCTCGCCCTTGTGTTGGTTAACCCCTACTGCGGTCAAGCTGAGTGAGCTCGTCCCCAAGGCCATCGCCTTGCCCTTGTGTGTCGGTCTGAGAGACTACAC
>JBHHXS010000274.1:0-4846 GCA_046757145.1 Phycisphaerae bacterium
GACGATGAATTCCGCCATGGCGATCAGTGACGTCTTTGCGTCACTGGGGCCTACGATATCGAGTCGGCGCACCGCGTCAGCCACATACTCCTGAGCCGTGGAGATCGCGTAGTCGATGCTGCCAGAGCGCATGAGCCAGTCGCGGACCTGCTCAAACTTCAAATCTGCTTCGCCGGTCATCCCACGCCGCAGGCGGGACGCCGTTGCCGCATCGGCACAGGTGAGGCAGTGGATGGTGGGGAGCGTCGCTTTGCCTAGAGCGAGATCCCTTCGCAAAGTCTTGCGCACGGCACCGCGGTCTCCCACCAAATCCAACACGTCATCTATGATTTGAAAAGCGACGCCTACGGACATCCCGTATGAGCGCAGGGCTTCGATGACCGTCGAGTCTGCTGCCGCCTCGTGCGCCCCGAGCTCGCACGACGTCGCCGTCAGCGCACCCGTCTTCTTGCCTATGATCTCCAGATAGAACTCCTCGCTGAGATCGGCGTTGCCTCGTTGCTGGTTCTGAAGCAACTCCCCTTCGCACACGGCGTTGGTGGTCGACCCAATCCGCCGCGAGGCGTATTGGCTCGCAAGACTACTGCAGAGGTGGAATGCGTGGCTGATCAGATAGTCGCCAAGCAGTACGGCTGCCACGTTGCCGACCACCCGGTTAGCCGGTAGCTGTCCGCGCCGTTCGTCCGCTTCGTCGAGCACGTCGTCGTGCGCGAGGGTCGCAGCGTGCACCATCTCCACCACCGCGCCGAGAGTGTGATGGGCGCTCGACAGGCCGCCGGCAGCCTGCCCCGAAAGCAGCAGCAGTGTGGGGCGGAGCATCTTGCCACGGCAGGAGCGCACCGGGGTGCATAAGTCGTTGACGAAGGGGAAGTCGCTGCGCAGTTCATCGTCGAAGATTCTCTCGACGACTGCGAGGTCCTGACGAATCGGGCTGTACAGGTCGGATAGCGGAAGAGTGATGTTGTTCATGAGTGCAGTGTATGGGCGGCCCGCACCACACCTTCAGGGAACGCCCCTATGTTTGTGCAACGTGCATGCTGGGCACACTTCCTTCACACTTCCTTCACACCTGACGATAGGAGTATAGCCGGAGTTACACACCATCCAATCCCTTTCAAAACTTTTGAAAGATCGGGTGCCTGGACCGTGTCCGATCGTCAGGTCTTGGCCGGCCCGCGGGAGCGCTTCCTGCCGCGTGTGTAGACGCCGCTTTTCCCTCCACGCTTGCTCTCAAGTCGGATGGGGCCTATTACCATCGACTTGTCTGCCGCCTTTGCCATGTCATATACCGTCAGCGCTGCAGCCGCCGCTCCGGTAAGGGCTTCCATCTCCATGCCCGTGCGGGCGCTGGACTTGGCGGAGCACTCGATCCGAAGCCTGCCGTCGTCGACACGCCTGAACTCAAGGGTGATGCACTCGATTGGGAGCGGATGGCACAGTGGTATCCACTCGCTTGTGCGTTTTGCAGCTTGTATGCCCGCGACCCGAGCCGTCGCGAGCGCGTCGCCTTTGGGAAGCGCGCCGGCCATCAACGCATCGAGAACCGCGGGCTTCATAGCTACAACGGCGGAGGCGCACGCCTCCCGTGGCGTTACGGGCTTGGCTGAGATATCAACCATCCTTGCGGTGCCGTCGGGGCCCACATGCGATAACGGTGGATCCGAAGAGCGTTGCTGCATGACCGCCAAGTGTCTCGCCTACGTGGGGCGCCTGCAAGGGGCCGTCGGTAACCGCTGCCTGGGTCCCTATCTTATCGGAGCATCACCCAGCGACACGGCGCGATGATCCCTCGCCTGTGGGAATCCGATACACGGGTGCCATGACAGTCTGTCAGCCTACCCAGCAAGGGACGCGCCTGGGGCGCCGTGTAGCCCGTGGTTGGTCCATACGTGCGGTCTCATGGATAAGTGAGGCGCGTTCACACCGCGTTATCTGCTTGGTGTGCGGTATATGGCTTCTCAACTTCTTCGACCTGGCCTTCACGCTCCTATCGCACCAGCAAGGCGTGCTCCAGGAGCAGAATCCGCTTGCGAGGCAGATGTTACAGAATGGGGCGGCTTCAATCGCGCTGTACAAGGTGGGGTTGGTACTGATAGGCACGTACCCGCTGCTCAAGTTCCGCACGGCGCGGATCGCGGAGATGGCGTCGATGGTCGTACTGCTCGCATACGCAACCCTCTCCATACGATGGTCGGCATGCTATGACCTGTACGTAGCTGCCTTCTCGGGGGACATGAGCGTGGCCGATCTCGACCTGACCAGTGTAGCGACACCTCATTGACGGCGCAACCGAAGTTCGGGGGAGAGACCAGATCGTGCGGTGCGCTTGCCCTACAGAGACGAATTGCACGGCGGGGGTAGCGTCGCGTCGTCCGCTTCCGGTTCATAGGGCCGCCCATCGTGCAGATTACCGGGTGACTCCGCGGAGCGCTCGACGCGCACGGCTCCGGAGCGTACCGGCCTACCGGGCATGTGTGCCGGCCCCGGTGTGAAGGGACCGTAACTCTGCGTGGCCGGAGCGTAGAACACCGAACCCTGCACGACATCCCAAGACAAAGGAATCCACCAATGCTTGCACGGGGACGGCGCGGGCATGTAGACTCGTGCTGGTGGACGTGACCACCGTACGATAATAGGCCAAGTGCCTTTCGGCGTTCCTTTGCATCTGGAGGCTTGAGTCATATGGCAGGCGATACGGGATGGTACTACATCAAGAACGGGCAGACGACGGGACCGGTGGCGAGGGACGAGCTGATCGCTGCGATCTCCTCCGCGCATGGAACGGACACGTTGGTTTGGGGACCCGGTGTGCCGGAGTGGACTGAGGCGAAGCATGTGGCAGGGCTTGGTGTCGGGCGTACAGGCAGCGCTCCGGTCCCCCCCAAAGCGCCACGCAGGAGAACGCGGGCCGACGAGATCGACTACGAACTTCACGGGGACGACATGCAGTTCGTCGAGATCACCCTGGACCCGGGCGAGGTCGTGGTAGCTGAGGCGGGTGGGATGATGTACATGACCCAAGGAATCGAGATGCAGACGGTCTTTGGCGACCCGAGCAAGGAGCAGGGGCTCTTAGGCAAGCTCTTCGACGCGGGCAAGCGCATGGTAACCGGTGAGTCTCTGTTCCTTACGACCTTTGCAGCCGCCGGCAATAAGCGAGAGCAGGTGGCCTTTGCCGCTCCGTATCCGGGCAAGATCGTGCCCATGCACCTGGACGATCTCGGCGGCGAACTGATCTGCCAGAAGGACGCCTTCTTGTGCGCCGCCCGGGGAGTGCACGTGGGAATCGCGTTTCAAAAGAAGATATTCGCAGGTTTATTCGGTGGAGAGGGCTTCATTCTACAGCGCCTCACAGGCGACGGGATGGCCTTTGTCCACGCCGGAGGGACGATACACCGCTACGACCTGTCCAACGCAGAGACGCTCCGCCTGGACACGGGGTGCCTTGTAGCCATGCTGCCGTCGATAGACTATGACATAACGATGACCCGTGGAATCAGGAACGCAGTTTTCGGCGGGGAGGGGCTGTTCATCGCGACCCTTCGCGGGCCGGGGACCGTCTGGGTGCAGTCGCTGCCCTTCACGCGATTGGCGGGACGTATCCTGTCCAACATCGGCCCACGCGGCAAAGGCGAAGGCTCGCTGCTTGGAGGCCTATCAAACATCTTCGAAGCACGCGGATAGCAGCCGGCCATCGGCGCGCCGTCGGTGCGCGCTTCCCGACCTTGCGGGAGGCTGTGCCGCCCGCCCTTGTGCCACGGTCGTTTCCTTTCGGAAGATTGCGCCCATGTCAACGCGGGTCCCGAGGCGCAGTAACACGGTACGGAAGCAGCGTCACCTACATCAGCACCGGCTTGCCGAGCTTCCTGCGCACGGGGACGAATTGAGCTGCATGCATCGCCTCATGTATACCAATGATGTTGAAAGCGGCCCCCATGGTCGGGGCGAATTCGCGCATCGACTCAGGCGATGGTTTGTCGAGATCGCTCTCGGGCAGTGCGTCCAGTGCCGACAGCGTTGCGGAGCGCTGCTGTTCTACCAAGGTCAAATACTCATCCTTGCCGGCGAACTTTGCCGAGTCGTCGGATCGCGATGTCTCTTTTGTGTACGACTCCGCGAAACCGTCGGGCAAGGCGGGCATCGTGTAGCCCAGATCCGTGACCATTTGGTGTTCGGATAGCACAAGGTGCCCGAGCTGCCAGGCGATGTGGTTGGCCGCCGGTACCGGACGCACCATCAGATCCGCATCGGAAAGGTCGCTCAGGTACGTCGTCAGTATGTCGTGGCTGATGGCGATTGTGTTCTTGATCACGTCCTTCGGTGTCATGTGAGGTCTCCCGTGGTATGGCGGCTCCGCCGCGGGCAGCGAGTTCGGCCGGCATACCTCCGGCGCTTCGAGCCGTTGCAGCAACAGGTAGAAAGTGCGGCCCACCCGACGTCGACCGCAGGTATCTGGGACGATATACGGGGTAGCGGTCGATAGCAACGTGTCAGCAGGTTGCAATCTGGGAAAGAAAACAGCGAGCAGCGAGCTTCGCTACGGGCGGTTGATGCCCTCACGTCGCTGGCTGCTCGCCATCCGTTGTCAGGCGCAGGGGGGGGTTACATCATGCCGCCCATGCCCCCCATACCTCCCGGGGGCATGCCGCCGGGCGTACCCGGCCCCTTCTTCTCCTTTTCCTTTATTTCGCTGATTACGCAGTCAGTCGTGAGCAGCAAGCTGGCGACCGACGCGGCGTTCTGCAGGGCAACGCGCTCGACTTTCGCCGGCACGAGCACACCCATCTTCATCATATCGCCGTACTCGTTCGTCAGGGCGTTGAAGCCGTGGTTGCTGTTCGTCGTG
>JBHHXS010000275.1:0-4822 GCA_046757145.1 Phycisphaerae bacterium
CATGAATGCAGTCCTTGCCTCGGGCTACGTTCGCCGCGCCGCACTCCTCCTGGCTGCGCGTGAGCTGCTTGCCTCGCTGGGAGAGATGCACAGCGCGTTCAATTCGGCGAACATTCTGAAGAATCGTGGCTACGACGCGACCTTCGTCGACCTCAGCGGCTGGGACGATGGCCGGGAGCTCACGATCGATGAGCGGATCAGTGACACCTTCAAGTCCATAGACCCGTCCAAGACGATTTGCTTTGCCACCGGCTACGCCAAGGGCCGCGAGGGGATCATGCGCGAGTTCGATCGCGGATACTCGGAGGTAACGTTCTCCAAGGTGGCTGTGCTGCTGGGAGCACGTGAGGCGATCATCCACAAGGAGTACCATCTCTCCTCCGGCGATCCAGGGGTCGTAGGCAAGGACAAGGTTCGTCCGGTGTGCGCAACGAATTTCGATGTGGCCGACCAGCTGGCCGATGTTGGCATGGAGGCCATCCACCCCAAGGCGTCCAAGCCTCTGGAGCAAAACGGTATTCCGATCCGCGTCAAGAATGCCTTTGACCCAGCTCACCCGGGAACCCTGATTACCAGGGAGTTCATCTGTCCGGAGTCCAGGACTGAAATGGTTGCCGGCTCCAATAAGGTGACGTATCTGGAAATACACGATACTCGGATGGTTGGTGAGGTCGGGTTCGATTTGCAGATCATGCAGGTGCTGGCAAATCACGAAGTGTCGTACATGAGTAAGGCGACAAACGCCAATACGATAGGCATGACCATCGCAGACAACGATTGCACGCCGGCGTTGCTGAAAGATCTGGAGAGACACTTTGAGCTGGTCTCGTCGATGGAGGTGGCTGTCGTTTGTGCCATAGGATCGAATATCGCAAAACCCGGAGTGTTGGCCCAAGCGGCGAGCGCCTTGGCCAAGGCCAACATAAACATCATCGCGGTGTCCCAGACGGCTCGTCAGACGAATATGCAGTTCGCGGTGGGGCGCGATCAGTTCGCGAACGCACAGCGGGCGTTGCACGGCGCGTTGTGCGAGTGAGAGTCTGTGTGCCAGCTCACTCGCGCCCTCATGTCCTTCCCTGGTGCCCGGCGGTCTTTCCTGTTGGCCTCCGCCGGCCTGATCGACAGGCGGCGGCACGACGCATTGGCTTGCCGTAGCGGTGTCCTTCAGTGCGCGACGTGCTAGTCGTGGTAGGCATGCGGCGACCGTAGGTGTGCATCTGCGAGGGATGTTCGTGCGATTCGACACGGGTACAGAATAGGCAGACTCCGTCGAAATGTCGGTTATCGCCACCATAGGCGGGATCTTAATCGGGGCACTCGGTATAGTTGGGCTGGTTCGTCCTGGTGGCCTGATACGGTTCGTATCTGGCTTCTGGCAAACGCGTCAGGGCCTTTGGCTCGCGATCATTGTACGGCTCGTCCTGGGCGTTGCCCTCATCGGGGCTGCGGCGGGTTCTCGGTTCCCAGACGCGCTGGGCATTCTCGGCATCCTTTCTCTCGTCGCCGTGGTGGTCGCTTTGAGCCTCGGGTACGAGCGTCTGCGCACGTTCGTCCAATGGTGGGCTGCTCGCCCATCGGCGTTCATCCGCGCTTGGGGGCTGGTGGCGAGCGTTCTCGGAGTCTTCCTCGTGTACGCGGTCTACTAGGGACGCGTCATCTTGCGCGCCGGCGCTGCCAGCGGTGCGGATGTTTGGTCCGGGAGGATCTGCTAACAGCGCCTGGCTTGGTCACAACCCATGAACATCGCTGACCTTTTCAGGACCATCCTGGACCGAAACCTGTTTCAAACCTACCGGTTACCATAGGGACCGCTTGAGCCGAGGCAGATCTCTCTTCCTCCGGCAACGGTCAGAGGGAGAGGCTGCGCTACACTTGAAGCCCCGCGGGTGCTACCGTGCCGCCGTGGCGTCCCCCGATGTCATCGTCGTTGGTGCCGGCCATAATGGCTTGATATGCGCTGCGTATCTCGCCCGCGCTGGTCTCCGCGTTCAGGTTCTGGAGCGGCGTGACATCCCCGGCGGATGCACCGCTACTGAGGAGATGGCGCCCGGTGTCTGGGTAAATCGGTGCCAGTGTGACCATCTGTTTCTGTACACGACTCCGATTCCCGCCGAACTCGAGCTGCAACGGTACGGCTTGGAGAACATCGAAGCCGACCCGTGCCACTGGGCCCCAAGCCGGGACGGTCAAGGGCTGGTTTTTTGGAAGGACGTCGGACGTACTGCGGATGCCATAGGTCAGCGGAGCGCGAAGGACGCGCGCGCGTATCTTCGTTTCGTTCGCCGGTGGAGCGAGATCTTCAAGTGGTTGCAGCCCATTCTACTCGGCTCCCCCACGCCCGGCGCGGCCGGGCGGCGCATGCTGAGGCAACCCGGGCGCACGGTGGCCGGTCTGCGCAACCTTCCGACGCTGCTGCGCGCGCAGTCGGCTTCGGTACGCGACGTGCTCGACGCGACGTTCGAGGACGTCGAACTCAAGGGTGTCCTCGCGTTCTTCTCGGCGGCGCTTGCCGGGCTCCCACCCAGTGCTCCAAGGTCGGCTATGTTCTGTTTTGCCATTGTCCTGCACCATCTCGCAGGGGTCCGGCGGCCCCGCGGCGGCAGCGGTGGCTTGGTGCGAGCCTTGATTGCGGCCATCGAGGCACATGGCGGAAGCGTGCGTACCGGAGCCGCGGTCGAGCGCATCCGAGTCGAGGCGGGCACCGTTCGCGGTGTGCTGATTCAGAATGGTGAAGAGATCGCAGCCCGAAGCGTAGTCGCCGCGTGTGATCCGCAGACAACGTTCCTGCGGCTGCTGGATTCCACAACGGTGCCGACGAGCGTACGCAACGGGATCCGGCGGCTCCAAGTAGCCAACGGATTCGCACTGAAGGTGGATTACAAGATAGACCGGCTACCCCAGTGGCAGCCCCACCCGATGACTACGCACGAAGAGCTCTTGCGGGCAACCACGTACGTGAGCCCTTCGATCAATTACCTGGAGGCGGCCTACGCGGACTACGCCCAAAGGCGCAACTCGCGCCGGCCCGCCTTGATAGTGAGCACACCGACGGCTGCGGACCCCAGCCTCGTCAGCGATGGCGCGCACCTGCTCACCGTGGAGACTCGTTATGCACCGTACGAGCTGGAGCCGGGACAAAGTTGGCAGGAGGTTGGGGAGCGCGAGAGCCAGCGTCTCTTCGAGATGCTCGAGCCGTATGCCCCGAACCTGAAAGGTGCCAAACACCTGCCCATTGTACAGAGCCCGGTTGACCTGGAACGTGACCTCGGTCTGCCGCGTGGGAACATGGTGCACATCGACGCCAGCCCGAGCCAAAGCCTCGCACGACGACCGCTTCCAGGGCTCGCCAATTATCGCTCACCCATTCGCGGTCTGTATCTGACGGGGGCGGGCACACACCCCGGAGGCGGGGTGTGGGGCGCGCCCGGTCACAACGCGGCCCACGAGATCCTACGGGACCTGGGCGCTTAAGAACAGGCCTGACCTCTGTTGTCAATCAAGGACCCGGAGCTGACAGACGCTCGGGACGAGTACGGATAGCGGCGGTGTGCCAGCGGTGCAGGTATCGTTCGTGGTGCACGCATTGGCATCGTCGCAGGGGGCATTACACAGTGTTCTTGGTGTTCAGTTGACAGTCGCTATTAGCGCCCTATTTGCACTGATGAGCTGATATCACGGGGACTTCGGGTGAGTCGACTTCAATAGGACATCCGGCACGCGAAAAAAGCCCGCGCTTTCTGCTGCGAGCCGCTCAGCAAGCCGGAAGGTGATCCGCACGCGAGCTGATGGGAGCTTGGCGAACCTCAAAAGAACCACGGTAACCCAGCGGCGCTTCTCCACCGAAGCGTGTATCTCCGACCAAGGCACGAGCAGCGAAGGGTGACCAATACGAAATATCGGCCAGACGGCAACGAAGAGACCAGAGTGGTCTGCCCCGGGAGTGAAGGAACCGTTGTAGCCGACCCAGGCTCCAAACTGTGCGGAACAGAAATGGAATCTACGGCCCTGGAACGGCGCGGTAGCGCGGTACTCACGGGCCAGAGAGCGCCACCCGGCAAAATGCGCGAGTCCGGTGCAGATGAGAGCCCAGCCGCCAAGCCCGAAGATCAACAGATTGCCATGATCAAACAAGAGCGTTACCTCTTCAAATTTACTTCGGCCTGACTACGTTTGTGTAGTTCTGCATAACTCCCGGACGTTGCAGGGTAGGCCGGCTCGGTGATGGTTGATAGTCACCATTGACGCCGTGTTTGAATTGATGAACACGTTTCACCGGTACTTCAGGTGAGTCCACTTCTGATACACGGCTGTCCATCGCACGGGCACGCGCGACGGCCATCACCGTCGACGCAAGCGACACGGCGTGCAGCACGGCGGCGCGTGCGATGTGGGGCTCTCTTAGAGCGACGAGACCCTTGATCAGAGTTGACAAGGCCTGATAAGCGCATTTCTGTCTACTTTGCGGCTTAATACCCGCTATCAGCCCTCGGCTGGAGCTGCGCAGCTGGTAGAGCTAGTCGACCTTGGGGGGCGACTTCGGCGTCGAGGCGCACGCGGTCTTGACCTTGCACGTGAAGAACCAGTTTCGCTTGTTGCGTTCGAGGTAGGCATCGATGCGGCGATACCCGTGCTGCTCGAAGTAGGTGCGGATCGCGTCCTGGGTCGAGGGCAGCGCCTCGATACCAACCAGCTCCGGCCGGAAGCGCTCGATGTCGAATCCGGCCAGCGCCGCGGGTTCGCCACCTTCAATATCCATGGACAGGAAGTCGATCTTCGTGATGGAGTTGCGGTCCAGAAGCTCGGTCAGTGTGATCGTCGGGAC
>JBHHXS010000276.1:0-4793 GCA_046757145.1 Phycisphaerae bacterium
GCTCGATTCCCCCGCTGGCTCCGAGGGAGTGGCCTAGCGCCCCTTTGGTGCTGCTTATTACCAACTTATGGGCCCAACTGCCGAAAACTTGCTTGATTGCTATGGTTTCAGCTATGTCCCCCAGCGGGGTGCCGGTGCCGTGGGCGTTGATGTAGTCAACCTCCTCAGGGGCGATGCCGGCATCCTCAAGCGACAGGCGCATGGCCTGCGCTGCCCCTTCCCCTCCCTCTGACGGCTGCGTGATGTGTTCGGCGTCGGACGTTGCCCCGAACCCGATGACCTCGGCAAGGAGAGGTGCGCCGCGCCGCCTGGCATGTTCGTACTCCTCGAAAATGAGCGCGCCGGCGCCCTCCGCCAGAACGAATCCGTCTCGCTCTCGATCGAACGGACGGCTGGCTGATGCCGGAAAGTCATTCCTAGTGCTCAGCGCTTTCATGGAGGCGAACGCAGCGAGCGCCAGCGGAGTGAGGGCGGCTTCGGAGCCTCCCGTAAACACGAGATCGACGGCGCCTCGCTGGATGTACCTCAGCGCTTCGCCCATAGCGTTGGCTGCGGAGGCGCACGCGCTGGATACCGCCGTGCTGACCCCCTTGGCACCATAGGCGATTGAGATGTTGCCGCTGGCGGCGTTTACCATCAGCTTGGGGATGGTAAACGCCGACACCTTGCCCGGGCCCTTCTGAGTTAGCCGGGCATGCTGCTGCTCCAACTCGGACAACCCGCCGATCCCTGACCCGAAGATCACACCGATGCGTTGCGGGTCTTCCTTGGTAAGTTCGAGTCGCGACGTGTTGAAGGCCTCGGCGCAGGCGGCAAGAGCAAACTGCGCGTAGCGATCCAGACGCTTGACGATCTTACGATCGATGTGGTTCTCTGCGACGAACTCGCGGCATTCTCCACCGATTCGAACGCTGTGTCTCGAGGCGTCGAAGAGCGTTATGTGCGTTATTCCGCTTCGCCCCTCAATGAGCGCGTCCCAGAACTCGTCGACGGTTACGCCGAACGGCGTAACCGCGCCCATCCCGGTGACAACAACTCGCCGCTGAGCCATGGGAGTTCCGCGGTGCCCCAGGGCTATGACTTCTGCCCGCAGTTCTTCTCGATGTAGGCGATGGCATCGCCGACGGTCGTCAACTTCTCGGCCTCTTCATCCGGTATGGTCATGTCGAACTCGTCCTCCAGCTCCATGACACGCTCGACCGTATCGAGGGAGTCCGCGTTCAGGTCGTTGACGAACGAGGTCTCCCGAGACAGCTCACTCTTGTCGACGCTCAGTTGCTCACTGACGATCTGAATGACCTTCTCTTCGATTTCTGTCGCCATTGGCACGCCTGTTCCTCCAAATGCCATTCCAAATCGCTGCCAGCCAGCTTACTCATGCATTGGCGAGATACTAATGGGTGGCCCCATGGGGAGCAACCCACCTTCCACAGCCACCCGCCCGTGATGGGCCTGCGCCGCCGGAACATCCGCCCGCGGCGCCGCGGGCCACCCGGACATCCCGCCAACGCTGAACCTGCGCTACGTATGCAGACCCCCATCCACCGAGAGAACCTGCCCGGTGATATACGAGGCGACATCGGACGCCAGGAATGCGGCCACCTCGGCCACCTCCTCCACCTCTCCGAAGCGGCCAAGCGGAACAATCTGCTTGACCGATTCCTTGAGGGTGTCCGGCAGGGTAGCGGTCATGTCCGTGGTTATAAAACCCGGGGCGAGCACGTTGCACGTTATCTTCCGTTTGCCTAGCTCCTTGGCCAACGCCTTCGTGAACCCGATGAGACCCGCCTTGCTCGCTGAGTAATTGACCTGCCCAGCATTGCCCATGATTCCGGAGACGCTGCCGATGTTGACAATCCGCCCGTATCGTTGCCTTACCATCGTACGGCTGACCGCCCTCGTCAACCAGAAAACCGAGCGCAGGTTGGTAGTGAGCACGTCGTCGAACTGGTCGTCGTCCATGCTCATCATCAATCCGTCCCGGGTGATACCGGCGTTATTCACAAGGATGTCGATGCGCTTATGAGAATCCAGAAGCGCATCCACGAATGGCTCAACGGCTGCTCGGTCGGCGACGTCGAGGACGCGTGGATCGATCTCTCCCGGCAGTTCGCGCCTCCGCGCCTCCGATGCCACTTCCAACAGCGACTCGTAATTGCGCGCACACGCAACGACCTTCGCCCCGCGTGACGCTAGTGCCAGACAGATTGCCCGACCGATTCCGCGACTTCCACCCGTGACGAGAGCGACTCTGTCTTGCATATGTCCACCTGCCTTGGAGCAAAGCCTCCTTGCAGCGGCCAGCGCTGTCGGCGCTAGCCGCCGTTGAGTTGCGCGATTGCCCCTGCCACCGAGCCGGCGGCGTTGAGGCTGAGCGCCTCCGCTTTCCTGTTGATCTTGCGAATCAAACCGGTCAGCACGCGACCGGGGCCTATCTCAACAAAGCGATCAACGCCTTCTTCCATTAGCCTCTCCATGCATCGCTGCCACAGCACCGGCTGGGTCAACTGTCGTCTCAGCGATTCCCTGAGACTGGGGGCGTCTTGATGGTACTGGCCGTCGACGTTGGCTATCACGGGCACCTGAGGCGGTGAGAAGGGTGTCCGTACCAGCATCTCCCAAAGACCCGCAGCGGCCGGCTCCATCAAGGGGGAGTGGAAGGCGCCGGCAACAGGCAGTGACACGCCCCGACATCCGAACTCGGCGGCGAGGGAGACCGCCCGCTCGCACGCTGCCTTGCTCCCGGAAATCACGATCTGCCCCGGGCAATTGAAGTTGGCGGGCCCGAGTACGTCTTCTCCACGAGCATGATCGCAAAGCGCCTTCGCCGACGCTTCATCCGCGCCGATCAGCGACACCATGCCGCTGGGAGCTGCGAGGGCGGCCTGCTGCATGAGTTCGCCGCGCCGGCAGACAAGCCGCAGTGCGTCCTCAAAGGTCAGAGCACCGGCAACGTGCAGGGCGGTGTATTCACCCAAGCTAAGACCAGCCATGCGGGTGAAGTGATTCCGCCGCCCACCCCCTTCGATGAACGCCGTCCAAATCGCAACGCTGGTGACGAAAACCGCGGGCTGCTGGATGTCCGTACGCTCGAGCTCCTCCGCCGGTCCGTCGAAGCACAAGCGGGCCAGATCGAAACCCACCACTTCGTTCGCCAGATCGAAGACCTTCTTGACGCGTGTGTCGCTCTCCGACACATCGCGCCCCATACCTACGACCTGAGAACCCTGCCCGGGGAAGATGGCCGCCGCATCTCCCATACTCGGCTCCACGCACTGTCGACCGCCTAGAGGCGCACGATCATCGTTGCCCAGGTCAATCCGGCTCCTATCGCTACCATGAGCACGAGATCGCCATCCTTAACAGTCCCGTTACGGCGCGCCTCGTCCAACCCCATTGGGACGGATGCCGCAGAAGTGTTCCCATACTTGTCGATGTTGACCACAACCTTTTCGCGCGGCAGGCCCATTCTTTCCCGAACAGATTGGATGATGCGCAGGTTCGATTGGTGGGGTATCACCAGCTTCAAATCGTGGGGCGTCAGCTCGGTTTCAGCCAACGCCTCGTCGATCAACTTCTGCATCTTGATGACTGCGAACTTGTAGACCTCCCGTCCCCTCATGCGGAGGAAATGAAGCCTTTCAGACACCGTCATGACCGACGCTGGGAGCCTGGAACCTCCAGCGGGTACCCCGATGAGATCAGCCTTCCTTCCGTCGCATCCCAGTTTGCAGTACAGGATTCCATGCTCGCGATCGTCAGACTTGCCGAGCACGGCGGCACCGGCGCCATCGCCGAACAGAATCGCCGTCGTGCGGTCCTCCCCGTCGACGAACCGGGTCAGCACTTCAGCGCCTATCACCAGGGCGGTGCTGTGCACCCCCGCAGCGAGCAGGCCGGCCGCGACCGTGGTGGCGTGGAGGAAACCCGCGCACGCGGCGCCGACGTCGAATGCCGGTATCTCGTCGCCGCCCAGGGCGGCTTGTATGTAGGTCGCGGTGGCGGGGAACTGGGAATCCCCCGTGGCAGTTGCGCACACAATCACGTCGATGTCTGCGATCGACAGCCCGGCATCGTCCAATGCTCGCTTTGCAGCCCTGGCCGCAAGCGTGGATGTGGACTCCCCCGCCGGCGCACGTCGACGCTCGCGAATCCCGGTGCGAGTCAGAATCCACTCATCGCTGGTTTCAAGCCGTTCAATGAAGTACTGGTTCGTGAGAACCTCGTCCGGAATGTAAGCCCCCGTGCCCAGGAAGCGTATAGGTAACCGCTGCGCCATCTGTACTTGTCCTGTCCGAGATCGATCGGGGTAAGCGCGCCCGACCCGGAAACTAAGCGGTCCGAGGGCGTGGCACTACAGTTTCTTGTCTAGGGCGTCGCGCTGGGTGCCGGCGCCAAACCGACAACTACGCCTCCTCCTCCCGCTTCGGAAGCATCACCTTAGCGCTAACGTATCCGCATATCTGGCAGGCTGAGTGAGGGAGTTTCTCCTTGCCACATTTAGGACAGGGGCTCAGCGTCACCGGTTTGAGAGCATGATGAGCACGGCGCGTCCGCGTCCTACACTTAGATTTCTTCTTTGCTGGTAACATCCTACGCTCAGTTCACTCGATTCTCCGCGTGGACGCCGGGCTCCCTGCCACCGTGGGGTGCACCGTCAGCCAACCGAACCCGGCCCTGCGGGAGCAACCGGCCCAGAGTAGAAGGGCTTCCACCCTGTGTCAAGCGACCTGCATTGCCCCATGACGACAGGGCCCCACGTGGGCGTGCGGCTCCTTTTTTTCTCACAGATT
>JBHHXS010000277.1:0-4778 GCA_046757145.1 Phycisphaerae bacterium
CCCGGTTCGTGCAGTATGTACAGCTTCTTGGCGTCCTGGGGTTGCTGGTCCCGGATGCGGCCTGCACGATCCAGCAAGGTGGCCGGGCCCTCGTCAATATCCGTATTGCACACCTTGGTCCGGGCTGAAACGAGCTAACGTCGAGCCACCAACAACCCGCGAAGGGCTCACGTCCTACGGTCCGGAACGTGAACCGGACAGGGCAATCCATCCAGTCGAAGCAGCTCGCGCAGAATCTTCGCGTCGATCTTGTCCGTCTTGCGACGGCTATCCGCGATCAGCTTGACGTTGCTCGGATTCACCGGCGTTACCTTCGCGCCCATCGCCATCAGTGTCTCATAGACCCAGGCCGTCTGATTCCCAGCCTCGGTCGCGATCGAGCGACCCCCCTCTAACAAATCGGTTCAAACGCCGCTCGAATCCCGCCTTCTCCATAGCCACCTTGCCAGCAGTCAGCTTTTACCCCGATTGTCCTTTACGTAGAGGTAACTGGACACGCCCGGCAAGCCGATGCCACAACGGTCCGCGAGCCACTCTCCTGCCGTTTGGCTATCCGGACACCAGTCACAACAAACGGCATCCTGACCTGAGGCACGTCGGTTCACTTCGTAGCTTCTCCCGTCGGGGCGTTGTTCGGCAACGACTTCTCCGCCTTGGCGCGATGCCGGCACCCAAGCAGATGAAGCCCTGGCGATTATCCTCCCAGCAACGCTTCGCTGAGTGGCGCGAGGGCAATTCCAGCGTGATGACTGGAATCCTTCGTTCACGCCCCGCCCACGTGCCCAGGCTTCCGGGTGTCGGGTACCCGATCGAGCCGGCGACCGGGTAGCCATTGTGTCCATGCATGGCGGCGGCAATGGCCCGCGCCGGGCCGTCGTAGTTGTTGCACTCGCGATTACCGTCAATCGAGTGGATGGACACTATCGTCGACGGTCGATAACACGCGATCGAGTCCAGTATCGCCCGGGTCTCAGGCTCGCTGGCCGGCGTGGTTCCGCCGAACATTCGGCTTCGACGCGGGGCGAGCGTCCAGTTACGGGTTGGGAAATTACGATTGATGTCCACGGCATTCGCGTTACGCCGCCTTCGCCTTACATATCCGTCGGGGTTGACAATCGGCAGGACGATCCAACCCGAACCTGACTCATGCACGATCTCCGCCCCCGCATCTAGTAACTCGATGAGCTTCCGGGCGACATGGACGCTCTTGGGCTCGTCTCCGTGTATGCCTGCGCACACCATGATTGTCGGTCGCGCCGGGGCTGTGTGGACGTACGCTTCAATCGGCCTCCCCTCTGCGGAGGTGGCGAGCTTAACGGACATTGGCGTGCGTGCGGACAGTGGAGCCTCAGACGGATACGCTCTTCGAGCTGCGCAATCGATCCGCCAACCGCGCCGATCGGGCTGACGTCCGTCGCGCATTACGCCGTATCTGTCTTGGAGCGGCTGCCGTCTCGACGGTGACGTCTGAACCTTCAAAGAAGCTCCCCAGATGGCGAATGCGGTCGTAACGTCTCTGGAGTAGTGAATTGACCGTACGGCGTTTCAACTCGTTCAGCGCCCCCGTGAGGTACTTCTCAAGGGTCGCAGCCGCTGTTTCGGGGTCACGATGCGCGCCTCCCAGAGGCTCCGGTATGATCTCATCTATCAGATCAAGCTTGTACAGGTCGCGTGCGGTGAGCTTGAGGGCCTCGGCGGCATGTTTGCGGCGCTCCGCACTACGCCAGAGGATTGCGGCACACCCCTCAGGCGATATGACGGAATAAGTGGCGTGCTGCAACATTGCCGCCCGATCGCCGACCCCTATACCCAGCGCTCCCCCGCTGCCACCCTCGCCGATCACCACGCAAACGATAGGCGTGCGGAGCCTGGACATTTCTCTCAGGTTGGTGGCAATGGCCGAGGCTATCCCGCGCTCTTCCGCCCCGATGCCCGGGTAAGCCCCCTGCGTATCAATCAGGCACACAACGGGCAGCCCGTACTTCTCCGCCAGACGCATCTTCGCGAGCGCCTTCCGATATCCCTCCGGATGTGCGCATCCAAAGTTGCACGCTAGGCGTTCCTTGATGTCCTTGCCCTTGTTGTGCCCGATAAACATAACGCGGTGCCCGCGCAATCGGGCAAAGCCAGTGATGACGGCTTTATCGTCACCGAACCCGCGGTCTCCGTGAAGTTCACACACATCACGGAAGATCATCCTCAGATAATCCGTCGACAGCGGGCGATCCGGATGGCGAGCTACAAGTACTGTTTCCCAAGGCGTGAGGTGCGAGTAAAGCCTTTTCGTCGTGGCTTTCAGCCGGATACGCTGTTGCCTGATGTCAGCGCTGAGGTCCCGCTGCGTTTCGCTCTGCTCACGCTCCATCTCTTCTATGTCGTGCTGGATTCGGATGAGCGGCTTTTCGAATTCGAGGTAGCCGCCCGTCGCTGAAGGACCTGTCATTTGTTCGCCGCCAATGCTCTTAACACAGTTTAATTAAACGCATCTGAAAGCTGCCCCCGCGCCGTGGGCTGCAATCTTCGTAATTATAACAAGAGTACCCTGAATGGTTCAATCCGCAAGTGAAAACAGACAAACAAAAACGACGACCAAAGCCCCGTGCCATTTCACAACGAGCTCTCCACTCTGAGAAGCAGGCCTAATCACCTTAGTCTTATGGGCTTAGCTCAGTCTCGGGCGCCGCGGCGTGGGCGGTTCAGCTCAGCCGTAACGAGCTCTAGTGTACGCTGGATAATGTCGATTAATCGGCCATCAGCTTCCTTGACGTCAATCCGCGTAAGGGCAATGCCCCCCAACATAGTGTCCAGGTCATGCATGATCGCGCGCTTGGTGCCGGCCGTTGGATCGGAATGCGGGTCCAACCGAAGGAAGGGTTCGTCGCGCGGATCAAGTGCGAAGTCCGCAGAGAAAACCTCGTACCGACGCCGAATAGCGCCATTCAGCCCCTTGGCAACGGAATCTTGACCGGGATACACCTGCTCCAGGCCCTTCACGATCGCTCCCATCCGATACACAACCTGACCGAACCACACGTGCAACGTCTGCGGCAAGCGCGTTCCGGTGGGCATCAGCAGTTGCGCTACGTCATCGAAGCGCCCCAGATCCACGAGTGTCCGTACGGACGCCACCGCACCCGTATCGCCGGCTACGTCGGACGTCGAAGCGCCTGCCGAAGCAGCGCCCGAGCCACGATCGCGCGGCGCCGATTCCGCCTTCGCCCCTACTTCGGACTGCGCCACCTGCTCGGCTAATCCACGTACCGGCGGACGTCGCAGTCGCGAACCAGTACGACTGCCAGCAGGCGTGCGCTCGCTCGTCATGGGGCGTATCACCATTTGCACTTCTACCGACCTGTCTGCAACGTTGGTATCACTCGACCATGCATGGATTTCAGTAATCGACCCCTCGGGAATATGACCGCGCGCCAGAGCCCATCGGCGCAGCATAGCCTCGCAGCGACGCGGCGCCGCCCTCGACCTGTCGACCACCATAGAGGCTACGAATTGCGACTGGCGCAGTCCTGCTGTATACGGGGGCTCGGGCGTGAGTTCGCCCTCGACAAAGAACCCCACCTCTGTGCGCAAGCTTTCGGCTGGTACCGCAGCCGGACTATCCAGGTAGCGGATAAAGATCGCCCCGTTCTGGCCCCGTTCGAGCATGTACTCGCGCAGCGAAGCGACGACCGGGCCCAGCTTCCAATATGGACCTACATGCTGCCGGAACACCACCCGGGTAGGCTGGGTACCTTTTGTCGTAACAACCGGGACGTCCGCGGTGCGCGGTGCCGGCGAGCCGATTCCACCATGAGGCGCCGGCAACCCACAGCAAACAACCAGGAGCCAAGCAGGCGCAAGTAACGGTGCCACTGTAATCACGACATTCAGTCCTTACTCCGGTGATACCCACGGTTCCCGTGAAGGTTGCGGCAGCGGCGCCGGATTGCTTTGTGCGCAACCACATGCCCACGCGCAGCCCGGGAAGCGCCGCCGCAGAGCAGAGTGTCGGGCGTCGAGATCGGCCCGGTTAAGCGGATCAGCAAGCCACGCAGCGGGGCAGGTGGGCCGGATTGGGGTATGAGCTCGTGACACTGAAGCATTCGCTTAAGCAGCGCAATCCTTCCCATGGTTCTCTGGTGCCGCGTACAGCGCATTGGCGCTTCGCGAGACCACGGAGCAGAACATGACGACCGACAAGTAGCCGTCCGACCGGCGCACGCGCCTCGATACGGTTTGCCACGAAGTTTGGCGTTCAGCAGTGCGCCTTGACAGTTGCGATTCGTCAGCGGTGTTGGTAAGAAGCGTCCCCGAGCCAGCCCGCGCCGCTCTCGCCGACGAGGATGCAACCGGCGGGCAGATTCTACACTCGTCGTACCCGAATTGCTCTACCGCCAACCACGAAGCAGATGCCGGATAGTTGCGGTGACAGAATCAATGGGTGAAACTGGAGAGACGACGACCGGCAGTGCGGGACCTGTGTGGGACCGGGCCCGGCGATGGACGGAGATTCTCGCATGGTGACGACGATGGTGGGACGTGACGGAGTGCGGCCGGTGCGCGTGGGCATGTTGTTGGCGGTTGTGAGCATGCTTGTGGGCTTCGGCATCGGTGGTGCGTTCGGGGGCTTTGAACATGAGCTCGAGGGCTACCTGAAGGCGCGGGGCCGGGGCGTCGCTGATAAGGTCTACCACGGCAGGACGGCAGACATCAAGAAGGCTGTGAAGGGTGGAATGAAATACCTGAAGCGAGCACACATGCACGGCGGTGCAATCGGTGCGGGT
>JBHHXS010000278.1:0-4772 GCA_046757145.1 Phycisphaerae bacterium
CTGCCTTACGCCCGATAGACCGTATGCGCGCGTAGGCATACAGCATATAGGGTGCCGTGTTCCCCTCCAAAGAGAGCATGGTGTCGAAATCGAACTTGTAATCGCTCGTTATGGAATGGGATAAATCGAAGTACTTGATGGCAGCTAGGCCGACGGTCTCAGCAATCCCGTCGACTTGTTGTTTTGAGAAGGAACGCACATTGCGATTGGCCCCATCCTCCGTTTGCGTCTCGACGACCCGACGGGCTCGCTGCACCGCTTCATTCAGGAGTTCTTTGAGTTTGGTAGTACCGCCCTCGCGCGTCTTGAACGGCCTGCCGTCGGCGGCCAGCATGTTCCCGAATCCGATATGGACGAGCGACACCGAGTCGTCCACCCAGCCAACGCGGCGCACCGCCTCGAAGAGCATACGGAAGTGCTGCCTCTGTGCGATGCCTACTACATAGAGCAGTCTGGTCGCTTTCAGCTCCTCCACACGATGCAGGATCGTTGCAAGGTCAGAGGTCGTGTAGTTGTACCCGCCATCCGATTTGCGGACGATCAACGGGAGGGGTTGGTCATCCCGAGTCTTAAACCCGTCCAGGAATATGCATAGAGCCCCGTCGCTGTCTCTGACCAGGGAGTTGTCATGGGCGGTCTTGACGGCCTCCAACCGGGATTCCACCTCGGTCATCCAGTCGGTGTAGAAGCTCTCCCCCCGGTCGACAAGGCGAATACCCAAGCGATCGTAGATCGCGTGACAATGCCTCAGGGATTCGTCACAGAAAGCCCGCCAGATCAGACGCGTGGCGGGATCTCCCCGCTGAAGCGCGACGACGGTGTCGCGCGATTCCCTCTTGAAGTCGTCGTCAGCGTCGAACCGTGCCTTCGCTTGAACGTAGAAGGACTCGAGGTCGCGGATGGCAAGGGAGTTCGGGTCTTCAGCTACCTGCGGCTCGACCTTGCGCAGATACGCCACCAGCATGCCGAACTGCGTCCCCCAATCGCCGACGTGGTTCTCGCGGTGCACCCTGTGCCCCTCGAATTCGAGCACGCGCGCGATGCAGTCTCCGATTACCGTACTTCGCAGATGCCCTACATGCATCTCCTTTGCAAGGTTGGGACTTGACAGGTCGACGACGATGGTCTCGGGAGTGTTCGTGCGCTCTATCCCGATACGCTCGCTTTCGGGGAGGCTGGCAATGGGAACCGCCTCCAGACAGCGCGCCAGGAAATCCGGTTTGAGCCGAAAGTTGATGAACCCGGGTCCTGCTATCTCGGGCGCGTGACACATGTCACTCAGGTCCAGGTTCTCCACTATGGAGGCAGCTATATCACGCGGCTTGTTCCCGGATCGTCGGGCGACACCCATCGCACAGTTTGACTGATAATCACCGAACGACTCGTCCTGCGCCGGGCGGACAAGAGGATCACCCTCGAGGCCTATTCGGCCCATGGCCTCGCGCACCCGTTGGGAAAGCTGTTCGCACAGTGATTTCAAACGTGCCGTGCCTCCCATGCGCGGCCTACGGAAGGCGGTGCGCCCGTCCGAGCATCAGGCTCCACAGCAGTTTGCGCGATCCGGCGCCACAGGCCAGAGCCCACGACGCACGCGCGGCGCTTACGCACCGGTCGCACGCGCTTGCTGTTCGGAAAGATGGTGCGTAGTCGCGTGCGGTTGTCTAGTAGTCGGTGGCGCGTGAACGATGGCTCTAGGCGCGTAACCCTGCAATACGGGGCAAGCGGCAGGGGGTCATGCGGATTCACTGCGCGCCCAGTCGATTCGCGGGGCATCGCCCCAGAGCAGCTCCAAGTCGTAATAAGCACGGTACGTCCGGGCGAATATATGCATCACCACGTCGACGTAATCAAGGACGATCCACGTGGCGCTCTCATACCCACAAAAACCATATGCCTTCTCTCCCACTTTGCACGCATACTCGACGACCCGGTCGGCCACGCCACGAATCTGACGGTCCGACGTTCCGGTGCATATCACCGCAAAGTCCATTACGTTGCTCAGCCCGCGAAGATCAAGGAGAGTTACATCCTCCGACTTGTTCTCGCAGGCCACACGCGCCAGTTCCACGGCGAATTGCGAAGCAGTTATCCTCGCCACAGTACGACTGTACCGCGAAACGTCCTTCATGCCTACCGCCGTACGGGGCATGCGCAGCGCTCTCCCGTGGCCTCAGCCCGTTAACCTCCCGAGGCGCTTATCAGACGTGTCCCACACGACTTCAGCCACGCAAGCTTGCGCTCAACCATGCACAGGACACGGTACCCCGCCCAGGGCCCGAGCGAACCGGTCTCAGCGATGGGATGGACGCACTCGGCCACAAGCGCCTCGGCCATCAGCGAAAGCACCGAGGAGCGTTCCTCATCGCTGAGCGGATCGAGCGATTCGAACCCCGCCAGAAACGCGCGGAAACGCTCCTCATCCAGCTCATCAGGCCACGTGGCCGGATCACCCTGAGCGATAATCGAAAACTGCAACGCACCGTTGGCAACGTCTACGATACGCCGAGAGCGCCTGGCCGAGTCGTAATCCAGAACCGCTACGACCGTGTGCTTGCGGTACAGCAGGTTGCCCGAATGCCAATCGGCGTGGATAATGCCCTCCCTCCACCTGGCGAAGCCCAACTTGTTGACGGATTCCACGGCACCGTCGTATGCCTCGAAGAGACGTTGAGTAAGCCCGGCCAGCTCCGCCTCGTCGCCCGCAAAGCTGTCGTGTGAGCTGAGCGCCGAGCCGATGCTGTACAGGCCACGGCGCACACCTTCTGAGTCATGGTAATCCCCGAATGGGATCGGAACCGAAGCCGGCGGATGGAAACTCGTCATCGCTTGGTGGTAGCGAGCGAGCACAACTCCTGCCTCATATGCCTCACGTGCCGTTCGGTCGAAAGGCTCCCCTGCCACGAACTCGAACATCTCGTATATGCGGTCTCTCAGCTCAACCGTCGTACGTCCACGGTCTTTTGTCGCTATCAGTCTGGCAACGGGGAAGCCCGTCGCTGTCAGATGAAGTTGAATGCGATGCGCAAAGAGGACGCGGTCGGGATTGGCACGGGCCGGCGCACGCCGCTTCAGAATGAACTTGCCGTGCTCCGAGACAATGCCTACCTTGGGACTACGACGCGATCCACGCCGGAACTCGGTGATTGACTCGATGACACCAAGGTCGTAGTAGCTCAACACCACACCCAGTTCAGCGGCATCGAAGGTTTCTCGCTCTCGCGGAGGCAATGTGATTCCACGCCAATGAAACTGGACAACTCCTGCCAGTGGACTACGATGATAATGATAAAGGCAGGCGCGTCAAAAGTCCGCTGTAAGCGCGTCCGGAGGGTCGGCGTACGTCCCTGACGCCGATGAACGGAAGGCGCCGGCGTATCCGTCGACTGAAGCTCGTGGGCGGCTGTGAGCATGAATCGCGAACAGGCGTGGGAAATACTCAATGAGTACACGAAAAGCCCCGCGTTGATTCGCCACGGTCTGTGTGCCGAAGCCGGGATGCGCCACTACGCGCGGCTCGCCGGGGCGGATGAACTGCAATGGGGGCTGACCGGGCTGCTTCACGATTTCGACTACGAACGCTGGCCAACGCCCCCTCAACACATTCGAGAAGGCGCAAGGATACTGCGAGCCGCCGGGTGTGACGAAGAGATCATCGGGGCCATCCTCTCACATGTTCCCTGGAACCTCGATGAGTACCCGCGCGATCGTCCGCTGCGCAAGACGCTCTTTTCCGTCGACGAACTCGGCGGGTTCATCTACGCGGCGGCTCTTGTACGTCCGGAGCGACTCGAGGGTATGAACGCCAAGAGTATCGTCAAGAAACTTAAGCAGAAGGCCTTCGCAGCGGCGGTGTCACGAGACGACATCTACAGCGGGGCTGAGCTGCTTGAGCTGCCCCTGGCCGATCACATCACCAACTGCATCAGCGCTTTGAGGACTATCGCTGATGAGCTTGAACTGACTCCGTCAAACCGCGATACGCGCGGCACGGGCGGATAGCGACGCTCGTGGGCATCCGCGTCATGCGCGGTTGAGGAAGAGTCGGACCGACTGCAGCCCGCGGCCTGGCGCACGCTGTCGAGAGCTGCTCCGTCCCGGAGGTCAATGGATCCGGTGCGGTGCCCGGCATCCATTCATTGCCCGGGCCGCCCGCCGAGGTGGATACGTTGCAAGTGTAGTCGAGTATACGTGTCTTCGCCCTCCACGATCTGAATAGCATCGTCCATAGCGACGTCGCGGAAAGTCTGGGTTTGCCCTGTTGTGGGCCAGAAGACCTGCAGAGTGTCAATTCTATCAGCCTTTCCAAGCCCGATGGTCTGGCGGAGTGAGCTGGCGCCGAAACTCCCTCCACTGTTGACATGCCTGTAGATCGACCGCGCGTGCCCGTTCTGCTTTACTTGAACGCGGATATGGCTGCCTATCGCCGATCTGTTGGACTGCACACCGACAAGCTTGATGGTGATCCAATGATTCCCAAAGCCGGGGTTCTCATAGAGGGCGTCATGTGCGGCATCGCCTCTGAAATGTCCGCCCATCTGGGCAAAGACGTCCGTGTCGCCATCGTGGTCGATGTCGACAAAGGCGATTCCATGTCCTTTCTGCATATGGCCGAAGCCTCCCGCTGTGGTCACGTCGGCAAAGCCGTGACCCTTCTTGTTGAGATACATAAGACTGGGCATGAGCGTGGCATAATCCGGGTCTCCGGTGCCCAGATAGAAGTCCGGATACCCGTCATTGTCCAAGTCGCCGAAGTTTGCACCCATAGGTAGAAT
>JBHHXS010000279.1:0-4770 GCA_046757145.1 Phycisphaerae bacterium
AGCCCTAGGGCCGTGTGCACCGCTGGTAAGAACGCCGCCCGCTATCGCCTTGACGGTAAGACCGTGGACATCCCGGGGCCGGCGCTTTTCGCGGACAGTGGTCACGGCATGACGGTTGAGGGGCTGGGCGCTCTCGAGGCATATCCCAACCGGGACTCGCTGGGCTACATCGAGACCTATGGCTTGGAGGGAATCAGGACAATGTTCCGCGGAACCTTCCGCTATCCCGGGTGGTGCGAAACGCTGAAGAAAGTCGTCGATCTCGGCTTGCTGGACGAAACCCCGACGATCTACGAAGCCGGGACGACGTACGCACAGTTTGTCGGCCGGCTGCTGGGCAACGGCTCCAGCGGGAACATACGCAATGACGTCGCAACACACCTCGACCTTGAGCCGTCTTCCCCCGTTCTGGACCGCTTCGAGTGGCTCGGACTGTTCGCAGACGACGAGATTGCGATCACCGGCACGGAAACCACCCCCCTGGACATCCTCGCACGGAGGATGGAGGAGAGAATGCAGTTCCGCAAAGGCGAGCGTGACATGATCGTCCTGTGCCACGATTTCCGGGCCGAGTTCCCCACAGCACCACGTGAACATACGACGTCAACCCTGATCGACTTCGGGCAAGCGGATGGCGATTCATCGATGGCCCGCACGGTGAGCCTCCCCGCAGCTGTCGGTACCAAGCTGATCCTGTCGGGGGACGTGATGGTCCCGGGAGTGAACATCCCCGTGTCCTCGGCCATCTACCATCCGGTCCTCGACGAATTGGCCAACATGGGCATTGAGTGCGTCGAGAAGACGGAACTCGTGGACTGAGTATGGTTTGCTGAGGCCGTCTTTTATGACGGCGCCGATGGCGTAGCCCGTACGCGGCGTGCACCGTAACGTTGGTCCTACCGCTCGACGGTTGCTGCACGCTGCGCGTGGGCACTGTGTTTCCTGTCGACCTCAACACGCGCACGGCACTGGGTTGCGTGTCAGCGGGCGTCGCTGGGGCGGTCACCTGTCCTGCGCACCGTTGACGGCGACTCAGTTGTGACCTGCCAGCGCCGCCTCGAGTGCGCGACGCGCATCCGCGTGTCCGGGTCTTTGACGCAGTACCTCGCGATACTCGGTGATCGCCTCGTCCAATCGTCCCAGGGTGTGCAATCTAGTGGCCAGGTAAAAGCGAGCCTCCACCCAGTCAGGTTTGATCTTGAGGGCTTCACGATATGCAGCGAGTGCTTCATCAAACCTTCCGACGCTTCCCAGGGCGTTGCCCAGGTTCACCGATATTCCCACGTTAGCCGGGTTGATTCGCATGACGGTGCGATAGTCTTCGATGGCTTCCTCGAAGCGGCGTAAGTCATAGTATGTGTTACCGCGGTCGATTCGAGCCTCCTCGTACCGTGGATCGAGGCGGATCGCCTCACTGAATGCCTCTACTGCCTGATCCATCCTCCCCGTCCTCTTCAATGCCTGCGCAAGTCGATAATGTCCGCCGGCGAAGCTCGGTTCGATCTTTACCGCGTGCTCACATGGGGCGATGGCTTCCTCAAACCGGCCCTCGGCCATCAGCGCCACGCCCAGGTTGGAGTACGCGCGGGCGTTCTGCGGCCGCTTGGCCGTTACGTCCCTCCACATCGCCAGACGACTGTGATAATCCGTATTGCGATCCGCCGTCGCGTAACCCAATGCCCCAACAACAGCGACAAGAGCGACAACGGAGCTCCGTCGCACCAGCCCCGCCGCGGCGGCCTGGCGTACGTGGATCCGCGATACCAGGCTCTGCCAGCCCGCCACCGCAAGCGTCACGACAGCTGCCAGGGGAAGATACATCCGATGCTCAAAGGCCAGATCCTTTATCGGGACGAAGCTCGATGTCGGCGCTAGGACGATGAAGAACCAGGCACCGAGAAACCCGAGGGCACGATGCCTCACGAGGCACCAGACGGTCCCCGCGAGCAATGCAGCTATCACCGAACCGGACGGGACGGCATGCCCGGCTCGTTCAACTGCCGGCCACGCGTAGTCAAGACACAATCCCACCGGCAGAAACGAAAGGCGCAGATAATGTACGATCACCTCACACTGTGTCAGAAGGTACTGCAGGGGCGTGACCCCCTTGTAGCCGAAGCCCACGGTAGCCGCCTCAGCCGTTGAGTCGAGGACCCCACGCACGATGCCCAAAGCCCCCAGGATACTCCATGTTGCGGCCAACCCCAGGTACAAGCCCCAGCGCCGCCTCACGGCACCCCTTATAGATCCGGCAATGAACGTTGCGTCGTAGAGCAGCACGACGAGGGGTGCGGTCACCATCACCGCCTTGCTGCACATCCCCAGCGCGCAGGCACTCACGGCCGCCGTGTACCACGCGCGCGATCGCACCGAGTCCGCTCCGCGGAGCACGCAATAAATAGTTAATAGATAAAACAAACCCATAAGCGATTCGCCCCGCTGTATGATGTAGGTGACACTCTGGGTTTGAAGGGGATGGACGGCCCAGATTAGTGCGGCGCTGGCGGCAAGCCACCGCGCGCCGACACCGGGCCCAACTTCGCTGCCTGGACTACCGCGCGCGACTAACTGCTGTCCTTCCGAGCCGGAGGCAGAACCGACCGGTGCGTTGACCCCTCGCTTGCGCTCCCGGCTCGGATCCGTGGAATTGGAGCGTGCACGATGATGCAGTTTCAAGAGCGTCCGGCGCAGGATTCCGTACAATGTCAGTGCTGCAAGCACGTGAACAGCTAAGTTGACCGCGTGATAGCTTCGAACATCGAGTCGGCTGAGCTGGTAGTTGAGGGCAAGCGTGAAGGTCACCAACGGCCGCCGACCCGGGAGCATTCTCGACAGAGGCCACAGGCCGTGGATTTGCTCGCTCTTTTCAATGCGGGGGATCTCATCGAACATGAGAACCCCATTGAAGCTCGTGATATACGCACCAATCGTGGCGATCGCGATAAGTACCGGGAGCCAATTGGAATAGGTGGGTTGCCGCCGATCCTGGCGACGCTTACCGCGTTGCTGTTTTGTTGAGCGTGAGCGCATGATAAACGGCTTCAAAGACCAAACGGCGAACAGACCGAAGCTACCACTGCACATATAACAGTGTCAATGCGGCGTCCGCCCGGACGCCCTTCGTCGATACACGACTAGGCTGCCTCCCGGCGCCTCTGCGAGGTCGAGCGCATGCTGAACCCGGCTCGAGCGACCGGAGGAGAACCGCAATAGCGCTCGCGGTCAATCCTGGGTATACAATGGGAGCCATGCTCCATCGGGTGTACAAGTACCGGCACATGCCCCGTGCGTGTCAGCCGAGGGTGTCGCCATGAGCACGGCAGTGGACCCTCCGCCCGCGCACGGACACGCCGAAGTGCCTCCCGACGTGTGCAATGCGACGTTCGTGGTCGTGCCCGCGTACAACGAGGGGTCTTCCATCGAGGGCGTGGTGCGCGAGATCACACGTTACTACCCTAACGCGGTGGTGGTGGACGACGGTTCAACGGACAACACCTACGCGGCGGCGAGCCGGTGTGCCCCGCACGTCCTGCGCCACATCATCAACCGCGGTCAAGGGGCCGCACTGCAAACGGGGATTGACTACGCGCTAAAACATGGGGCAGGGTTCATCGTCAGCTTTGACGGCGACGGACAACATCGTGTGGAAGACATCCCCGCACTCCTTCTGCCGATCCATCGAGGCGAGTGCGACATATGTCTAGGCTCACGGTTCCTGGGACATGCACCGGAAATGCCACCCGGGCGCCGCCTGGCTTTGCACGCGGGCATTCTCTTCACTCGCGTGGTGAGTAGAGTGAAGCTCACTGATGTACACAATGGGCTGCGCGGCTTCTCACGCCGGGCCGCCCAGATGCTCAATCTCACGCTGGACCGAATGGCTCATGCTAGTGAACTGATCGACCTCATCCGGGATTCCGGACTCGAGTTCCGCGAGGTGCCCGTGCAGATAAGATACACACCCTACTCGCGGGCCAAGGGGCAGTCGACGCGCGGCGCGGTTCACATATTGATACACTACCTATCCGGACGATACCTGCGATGAACATATTCCAAATAATCGCACTCCTGCTAATGGCCCTGTTGCTTGCCGCAACCATCGCCGCCACCGTAAGAGGAACGGCTACTCGCAAGGAGGGGCTCTTCTGGGCGTCGGTGTGGGTCGCAGCCGGGGTTGCAATCGCCCGGCCGGGTATCACAGCCACTGTTGCTAGAGGATTGGGGATCGGCCGTGGTGCCGACCTGGTCCTCTATTGTACCGTCGTGATGGTGCTGGTGGGGTTTCTCATGGTGTATTCGCGGCTACGTCGTCTGCGGCGTGAGATCACTCTGCTGGTACGGCACCTTGCCATCCGCAATGCGATTGATAAGGCCCGGCCGGACGAGACCGAAGCACGCACCGGGCACGGCGGCGAGCAGACCACCCGTGCGCTATCTGCTCCGCAAGCTGCATCGGAGCGATCTGCTACCGGCTCCGCCGGCGTTCAGGCCGACCAATGACCTGTGCTCGGTTTACGGCAAGCGAACGGGAGCAGGCCGCCGTCGGTCCGGGACACAGAGATGCCTGTCTCGCGCTCATGACCTCCCCCGAGAACGTGAGTCGCTCATCGGTCGGGTGGCTGTTCACGGGTGCCGTTGTCGGAAGAACCCGACATGTCCTTGTCAAAGGACGTGAGTGTCCTTGCACGAGCGGTTCCCCCGGCGGGCGTGACAGTTTAGGCGGCGTCGCCCAGGGTCTCCTCGCGATCCTGGTCTGGGATCCGAGCACCA
>JBHHXS010000280.1:0-4770 GCA_046757145.1 Phycisphaerae bacterium
GGTAGCTGACCAGGTTGGTGCTGACGGGATCGACCCCGTCCAGCAGGAACTGTATTGAAGTGACGTTGGTTGCCCACAGGGTCGGCTGGAACGATCCCGCAGTCTTGGCGCTGCTTGTCGCGGTCCGAAAAAACCCTGATGGATTGCCCGTCAGCGAGTAGCTTACGTTGGCTGCGTCGATCTGGGCCTGGCTCCAACTGGCGGGGAATGCGTAGGAGTTGAGGTTATTCGAGGCGTCACGCTCGACCAGACGCATCTCCGCAAGGTCTGGGGCATTGGCAGTTCCGTTTGGGTTGCTGTCCTCCGTCCAGAGCACGAGGTAGTCAACGCCAGCCTCCAGGATGGCACGCGATCCCCGGATGGCCGAGCTGATGCGGGCGTCAGTGACCTTCGCCCTGACCACGGCATCGCGTAGATCTCGTTCTGAAGAGGTTCCGTACGATACAGCTGAGAGCATAGCCGCAACGGACATGCAGACCAGCGCAGCGATCGCCAGGGCCAGCAGAAGCTCGACCATGGTCAATCCCCGTCGAGTAGTAGGATGCTTCACGCAGGAGGCTGCGCTTTGAACCGGGTCAGTGTCCATGTAGCACCGGCTGTGTCCTGTACCGTTACGGTGATCGTCAGTCCGACGAGCGGGTTGCCGAACCCCGTAACGCTTATGCCGCCGCCTCCATTGGCGGGAACCACGGTCACCGAACGTGAGAACCCCTGGAGTGGCGAGTCGTAGGCGGTGCCGCCCGAGTCACTTATGGTGCCGGCAGCCTCGGTGAAGCCGTTGAAGTCCTGCATGTCATCGAACGTGGCACGCGTCAGTTCGCCTCCGCTGCCGTCCGGGTCCGCGTATGGCAAGCGCAGCACCTCTTCCATCAGCGCATCGGCCAGCTCTGTCGCACGGGTGCGGTGGAGGGCGTCCACCGTTTGCATTTGGGCGGCAGCGACCGCCTGCGTTAACGCGACTACCGCCAGTGCGAGGATGGCCGACGCCATCAGGCACTCGACGAGCGTGAGACCCCTGCTACGTTGCATCACTTCACCTGATCGCGGCCTATGTGCCGCTGCCGACACCGTCATCCGTGTCAGCCGCGCACCGCCTAGGGACGTACGCGTGGTCGTCGCCGCACCCGGCGCGGCCTCGGCACATACATAGATGACGTCGACTGAATCGAGGACACGGTTTAGCACGATGCCGGGCAGGCAAGAACCCGGACTTTATAGGGCCGGGCAGACTCCATTACGGTTACCGGACGAATCTGCGCGGGAGCCTCCTCTGGATTGCCGATATCTACCGGTGAGCAAGGGAGCTCGTATCGGATCGCTCAGCTGTTGCTGTTATGGGTAAGCGCATGGCGAAACCTGAAGCGCGAAGCGTGCACGCGCGCCCGGGCCGTATCGACGCGTTCACTCTCGTCGAGTTGTTGATCGTTGTGGTGCTGGTTGCCATTGCTGCTACATTGACGATCCCCTGGTTGGCTGATACCGACGCGACCCGTGTGCAGGCCGCCGCGCGGCTGCTCGCAGCCGACCTGGATTTCGCGAAAATCGAATCCATTACCCACCCGGACGACACCTGTCTCGTATCGTTCGACCAGGCGAACAACACCTACACGGTGGCAAAGAGCTCAGCGCCGAGTACACCCATGACGGATCCATCCACCAACCAACCGTATGTGACGCAGTTTGGGACAGGTCGAGCCGCCGAGTCAGCAGGCGTGACGATCCAAGCGTATTCCCTGGATGGCGACAATGAACTGGCATTTGGCATGTACGGCCAAACCGATCAGACAACCCAGGCTACGATTACCCTCCAGGCCGGCGCCTACACCGTAACCGTGCAGGTTGACCCAGCCAGCGGCGAGACTTCGCTGCAGGCGGTGAGTCCTTGACCGTAACCCCCCGGGGGCAGCAGTAGCGGGTGGGGTCCGCCATACCCGACGAGAGTGCGTCTAAGGTCCTCCCGGCCGGTCTGCTGATCATGCTCCCACCAGCTTATTCGAGTCGCGGCACGTGATTCCGCGAGCCCCACGCCCCCCGGAGCTCGCAGACGCCTCCCCCTTTCATGCGAAGTATCAGGGTCAGCCCGTGCCATCGTGCGGGCTCGACGCGGTCGCACCCTTTGGCACGGTCGCACAGTGCCTGCACGCCGGTAAGTTGACCGACGGACACGCGTCGCTAGACTGGAGCCCTGTCGGGCGCGAGCGGTGTCCCGGGCGTGGGAACACGTTCAGTCCGTTGGCCCTCATGCATGTGTGGAGCTTATCAATGAGAGTATCTCGCGGGTTGCGCTGGGTGAGGCTTCTGGCTGGTGGTGCGCTCCTATTGCAGACCGTCGGCTGCAGCATCATTGACATTAATGAATTCATCCAGACGGTCCTACTCGGTGTGACCGCCGCCGGCAGCGTGGCCATACTGCAGAACATTTGATGCCGACACCGGCTGGGCACGCACTGACGCATCCGGGTACCAGGCTCGTGCGTTGACTACCCGGGGGGGTACCCTATACTTTCGCTCTTGGCTGCCCGATTGCGTTGGGGGTCCGGGTGCCGAACGTGTTCGCGCGTGGTCCTCTCAGGTTATTATCATGGGAGTGGTCGATGGATGTAGCCATGTGGTTATTACGGGCTCACAGGCGCCCGCGCGGTTTCATCTTTAGGTTCTCATTTTTATTCGTGCTGGCGCTCGGGGTGCCATGCTCCCTGCACGCCCAGCAGAACGAGGCGCAGGGCTCAGCCGACGTAACGGTGCCCGCCGACGCCAGCGTAGAGAGCCTCTTTGTGGACTTCCTGCACTACGCGAAGCTCGGGAGGTTCACGATTGCCGAGGCCTACGCCCAGAGGTTGCTCACCCACCCTGATCTGGATCCCGTCGAGGTCCTTGATGTGGCCAACCGCTACAAAAAGAGCATCGACACCCTTTTGATTATTATAGAGAAGTCGTCCATAGGTGATAGCGCTGCTTCCGTGCTTGAGTTGATCGAACAAGGGGAGCGCCTCCAACGCCGCGCACCGGATCGAATCCGCGCTAACATTGAGCATCTCATGGGCGACCCACAACAGCAGTATTTCGGCATAGCGCGCTTGGCTGAATCGGGGGAGTATGCCATCCCGCCGATGGTGGCAGTGTTGCTTGATCCGCAGCGCAGTGATCTGCGCCCCGGAGTCATCACGGCTTTGGGGAGAATGGGCAAAGCAGCTGTCCAACCCCTGTCGGTGTCGTTGGCAGTCAATGACAACGACGTGCGCGGATACCTTATCCGGGCGTTGGGGGAGATTGGATACCCGCTCGCCCTCCCCTACCTGCATAAGCTCATCGCGGACGCGGCGCTGCCGGATACGATAAAAGAAGCTGCGGGGCAGGCGGTGGACCGCATCCATGCGATCACCGGTCGGACTACTCCGGGGACTGCAGCTGACCTGTTCTATCAACTTGGGGAGAAGTACTACAACGAGGACGATTCGGTTCGCGCGGACCCCCGTGAGGATACCGCCAATGTTTGGTATTGGGACAAGGATACGCAGGCACTAAAGGCAGTTGTGGTGCCTCAGCGCATCTTCGGCCCGGTGATGGCCATGCGATGCTGCGAGGAAGCCCTCTTACTGCAAAACGACCATGCGGAGGCGATTGCGCTGTGGTTGGCCGCCAACATCCGGCGTGAGAGCCGCCTGGGGCTCGACATCGAGAGCGGAGATCCGAGCGAATCAGCCGAGGTGGACGCCACGAGACCGGGCGTCTTTCCGCGAGCGCTCTACTTTTCGCAGGCTTCAGGGGCGCGATATGCACATCTCGTGCTCGCCCGTGCGGTACGTGATGAGGACACTGTGGTCGCCTTGGGTGCAATCGAATCGCTTCGTGTAACAGCCGGCGCAAGTTCTCTCGTAGGTAGGGAGGACGTCAAACAGCCTCTGGTGCAGGCTCTGCGCTTTCCCGACGCCCTCGTGCGAGTTCGCGCCGCGCTGGCCTTGGGGGCCGCCCTGCCGAATTCGCCGTTCGCTGAGTCGCAATTCGTCGTTCCAGTTCTGGCCGGTGCCATCTCGTTGACAGGACGCGAGCAGGTGTTGGTGGTGGACCGCGAGGAGAGCAACCTCAACCGCGTGGCTGCGGCGCTTCGTGCTGCCGGGCCTGAGGTGATAGGAGGTACGGATCTCTATCGCGTGCTGGAGCGCGCTCGAACGGAGTTTCAGGCGTTGACTGCGTTGTTGATATCGAGCGACGTAAGCGAGCCGGACCTGGGCTCAGCGTTGGGGCAGTTCCGCTCGGAGTTCATGTACGCGAAGACGCCCGTCGTCGTGCTTGTCAAGCCGGGACAATCGTTGCTGGCGGAGGAGGTGGCCTCGGCTGATCGCTTCGTGGAGCTGGTCGACGCGGATGCAGCCGATCTCGATATTGCTGCAGCTCTTGAACGTGCCCGGCTACGCGCCGGAAAGGCGCACATCGACGAAGATCTGGCGCTTGAACTTGCGTTGCAAGCGGTGGAGACGCTGCGTCGCATCGCAGTCGACGGACGCACGGTATACGACGTTGCCGTCGCTGAGCCTGCGCTGACCTCTGCTCTGTCTTCCTCGAATAACGAGCTGCAGACCAGAGCAGCTTCGGTGTTGGCGCTTGTCCACACGCCTTCAGCCCAGCGGGCGGTCGCTACGATGGCGCTCGATGCCAACAACGACGAGTCGCTGCGCATTTCAGCGTTTGCTTCCCTTTCCGAATCGGCCAAGAAGTTCGGCAACTTGCTTGTGGAGGACCAGCTAGACGCTCTTGTTGGCGTTGCCCGCG
>JBHHXS010000281.1:0-4767 GCA_046757145.1 Phycisphaerae bacterium
GACGCCCCCGCTTCACAATCTATGTACGTACGAATTGAGGCGCGGTCTGCCGAAACACTGACACGCACTGACGTTCGGGTGCAGATATTATCTAGATTAACCGATAAATGTTAGTCTAGGAGGTATATGGCGGCGTTCTGTAGCGTTAGTGAGCGCCATGAGTATGAAGACGCGGCGGTAACGGTGGATTAGGTTGCTCGAACGACCCCGCATACAGGTGGTGCTGGACGGTATTGCCCTACCTGCCCCGGTATGCCAGGCGTTGAGCCGAGCCAATGCCGATGTTGCGCTGTCGAGTTTCGTTGATCGTACCGACATTGCGGCAGCGGGCAGTTGGGATGCCCGTTTAATCGTAACCGCCGACGCCCGTGACATAACCAACGGCAGACTGGCAAAGCTCAATGAGTGGTTTGACGCCGGGCCGTGTCCGACCCTCGTACTGTCGACAGCACGGGCGGCCGAACGGAAGCCCCGGACGGTGCACAAGACCACAGCCGGGATGACCGCCGAAACGACGCCTCGAGCGATCGAGTTCGTTCACGATCCATCGAAGGACGAGCTTGTGGGCCGCATTGCAGCTATGGTAGCCCTTCATCGTCCCATGCAGAGGCTGCGAGGCGAAGTGGACGACCTGAGGCAACAGCGCGGAGTCCTTCAACGGGACCTGAGGCGACTACGGAACGAACTGCGGCAGGCTGGGGCGTTGCAGCGCAGTATCCTCCCGTCCTCCATACCTGCGATTGCGAATGCCGACATCAGGGTGCTGTATAGGCCCGCGGGGGCGCTAAGCGGCGACGTGTACGACATCGCAAGGCTGGACGAAACGCGAACGTTGATATCCATCGCCGATGCCACGGGACACGGAACGCCGGCGGCGTTGCTCGCCGCGTTCGTGGCACGATGGTCGGGGCGTCGCCGTGCCGGCCTCGAGAACACTGGGCCCGTCGCGTCTCGGGAGATGCTCAGAGATCTCAACCGGTTTCTTGTCGAGGTGGAGCTGCAGGATTGTCAGTTCGTTGCTGCTCTTTTCGCTATATATGACGAGCAGTCGCGTACCATAACATGGGCACGCGGAGGTCTGCCGTATCCAATCCTCGTGAAGCGCGGACGACCTCCCGTTCAGATCGACAGCGTCGGGCCGCTGGCGGGGGTGTTCAGCGCTGCCGAGTTCGAGGAGGTTGAGCTCCAGCTTGACGCCGGCGACGCAGTCATCTTTCATACGGACGGGTTGGACTTGCATCTGTCAGACGGGGAGGCGGTGCCGGAGGGGACCGGCATCGATTGCACTGAATGGTTCCGCAACCTCGGGAGCGTTCCCATCGGCCAACAACTTGACGAGACGGATCGACGCATCGTCGACCGGCCGGCGTGTCAAGCGCGGGGCGATGACGTCACCGTCATAGCACTGCAGCTCGAGGGGGAAAGCACAAGAAGTGATGATCCGGCGCGTTTTACCACCCGCCGTGGTGGGCACGCGCCTCTCATCCCACATTGGCACACGGGTAAGAGACAGGTGGCACGCGATGCGCTTGAACCAACGGCGCTATGAGATGCGTTCACCAGCCGTTGGGCCGCCAAGGCCCGAACTCCGCAGGCGTCCGCGAACTCGCTTAGTTACAATCCAACAGCGGACGAGGGGTAACCGCTCCCGCATGGGCAATCCTGCTCGGTGGTACGGTTTATATGCCGACCGGCCCTCGCCCCGGCTGCTTCGGCAGGCGTGCGTCATCGACTGACACCGCCCCGACGGGACGATGTACCCCAGGTAGGCAGCTCCCTACGTCGCAACACGCTGTTGCTGGGTGGCACGATCGCTACGGTGTTGGCAGTCCCGCTTACCCGCCGTTATCGGGGCAGAGTACTAATCGGCACGACCAGGCGATCGGCGCGTAATAATCACGGCTCCGGCGACGATCGTAAGCAAGACCAGCACTGCAGCCCCCCAGCGCGACATTGCCGGAACGTCCTGTGCCCGGATGCCGTGAAGCGCAGCGCAGGTGATCGCATCGTCGCACAGCAGGTAGCCGAGTGCGTCGACGTTGTCGGTCGGCTGCCCCAACCCCAGCGTAGCGGCTGAGGCGAGCACTGCCGGTGGAATGCCCGGCACCACGACGAAGATGTCCGCGGCTCCACCGTCGGCGCTTGTACCGGGTATCGACCCGAGCGACGGGGAGCTCTGTGTCAGTGAGAACAGGATGACATCAACATCGTTGAAGAGACCGTCCCCGTTACCATCAATGACGATCATCGCGTCGATGTCATCTGTGGCCTGCGGACCCAGGTCGGCAAACGAGGCAAAAAGCGTCGATTCGCTCGGGGTGTTGAGGGGGTTCGCGTTGAAGAAGATGTTCGCGCCACTTGGCGGTACCCCAGTGGGCATGGAAAGCGTCTGGAGCGACGGCGACTCACCCGACGCGCTGAAGGTCACATTGACAACCTCTCCTACGCGCGCCGCAGGTGGTGATTCAGTGGTGGAGTCAACATCATCCTGGGGGGCCCCGCCTGCGTCGTCCTTCGCGCTGGTGGGCGGTTCTCCGCCGAAATCCGTCCCGCCTTCGTCGTAGTTGTTGCGTATAAGCACGTTGTTGAGGGCAGTAATATCCCTCCCGTTCGTCTGCAAGCCTCCGGCGATGGTGAAGAGGGACGTGGTCATGAACTGATCGCCGGCCGCCTGTCCCTTTGCTGCCTGGTCCGTGACGTTGTACGGCACGTGGAGTCCCACGAGCACGGCATCAGGGCCCGCAACACCCACCGTTGCTCGGTCGACCGAGAATAGAAAGACTATCAAATCGGTGAGTGCTGGGCCTGCGCCGGCCATTGACAAAGCGTCGAGCTCGTCGCCCGGTGCCCCTAGGCCAAGTGCCGAACCGGGAACGGCGACGCGCGGCCCGTCAGGGCCCAGCTCCAACATGGCGTCGGCATCAACGGTGCCGTCGATCACGGTGGGAGACGCAAGGTCAAATGAGTAGTACGGAGGCGCCAGCGGGACAACCGGCGGTGCGGCAGTGCTGTAAGCCGCCACGCTCCATACAGCTAGAAGACAACAACACGTGGCACACCTTCCTCTGTAGTTCGCGCCGAGTTTATGCGATGCTCTCATGTGTCTATCCCCCACACGGACGCCGCGAGTCCCGGGCTTCACTCGCCGCCGAGGCAGCACCGGGTCCTCTTCTCAACATTGTTCAGTTCAGTTGTCGGTCCCCATCCATTCGGGCCAATGCTGATCGGACGCTAGCTTCTGCTGGAGTATCTTACCATGAAACGTGTAGTTTGTTGCGCCGTCGAAGGACCGATAAGCATTAAAAAAATGATTTATGGCTTGCTCTCGCATCCCCTGCGCCAATGCTTTCACGCCCGCATGGAAGTTAGCCTCCCCTCTGAGCTTACGCGGCGCGTCGGCGTCGCGTGCGAGCTGTTCCAGGGTTTCAAACTGCTCCAGGCCCGCGCAGAATCCGTACAAAGCCTGCACCCACTCCTCGGTTTGGGGCGGTTCAAGATTGAGGCCATAGTCAACGCTATCCAAGCGCTCGTTCAGAAGCTGATCAGCCTCAGCATTCAAGCCGACAAGGCGCATGCACGATGCCGCCAGTATCGTCCCTTTCGCATCGCCCGAAGATGCTCCGGCCAGGGCACGTGCCTCGTTCTCCGCCTCGGCAAGACGGCCCTGCTCCGCATAGACCAGAGCAGGGTATACGTGAGCGTAGAAAGGGCTGTCCGGCATACATTCGGCATGGGCTACGATGTCACTGAGCGCTTCGTCGAGGTTCCCCACCCAATAGTGCAGGCGCCAGCGATAGTGCAGAGACTCACACCGTCTCGGCGTGCTGATAGCCAACTCCATCGCGCGGGAGCGCGCCGCGATTGCCTCGTGGAACTGGCCGATTTGCTCCAGGCATTCCGCTTCAGCGGTCACCGGTCGGTCACTCGCCGGGTTGACCTTCTGCCCCTCGCGGGCCCAGTAAAGGGCCATCTCGAAGTACTCGCGTGCCTGCTCCTGTGGTACCCCGGCGCTGCCGTCGTATATCTCCCCGGCAAGTCTGTATGCGATTGAAAGCAGATAGTGCGGCAGCGCTCCGTAATGCCCGTTCTCTATCAGCTCGTGCAGCGATTTCAGCGCTTCGTTGAATGACTCGATGCTGCGCGTCGCGTAGAGCCTCTGGTTGTGTGCCCGGGCCAGGTGCAATTGAGCCTGCGGGAAGAACTCACCTTCGGCCACCCGCAAGGCATTAGCCTGACGGTAGGATTCAATCGCCAATGCCGGGTCTTCAAAGTGGATTGCAAGTCCTCTCAGGAAAAAAGCCGCCGCCGTCTGCGCCCCGCCGAGATCCTCAGCTGCTGTGAAGGCAGCATGTGAGCTTCGCTTGTCGTTGCTCCACGCGTAGGCCCACGATGCCATGTACAGGGCCTCGACGTCCGTTGGGTCGGCCTGGAGCAGCGGCTCGAGCAGTGTTAAGGCCGAGGCGGGATCCCCGGCTCCAAGTTCGAGCAGGGCCTTTGTCAGAACGAGCTTTGGCCCTTGCGCCCCGAGGCGTTCAGCGGCTGCCACGTCGTCGTCGGCGCGGTCCGGGCGCTGATAGGCCTGATACATGAGTCTGTCATAGCCCCGTTGCAGCAGTCGACCAGCCTCCGTCTGCCGCGCAAGCGCGCTGGTATAGGCCCACCCGGAGCCGGCAGCCACCGCTACGACGCAGGCAGTTACGGCGGCTGTGAGGGCCTTGTGACGCCGCATCCATTTCGCCGCCTTGGCCACGTGGCCGACACGGCGTG
>JBHHXS010000282.1:0-4754 GCA_046757145.1 Phycisphaerae bacterium
ACTGCCCGTAATGTGACGTAATCCGCTCGAGGGCTCGGGGGCGGGCTAACACCCGTCCCCGCCCGGGCTTGCGCAGTGCCAGCCTCTATAGCCCGATAACCAGTTCTATTTCCAGCCCCGAAAGGGGTCTGGTTGCTTTTAGCGCGCTTCAACCCGCATCTGCTGCGTGGGGATGCGCGGGGGGTTGTGACGTTGTGTGGATTGACGCAGAGCAGCCGTTGCAGCAACCTCGACGGGGTTCGCTGGAGCGGTTCGACAGCTCCTCGCGTGCGGTATTTGCAGGTGCGAGGCGGTGTTGCATACGTACCGATACGCGTGTAGACTGCCGGTTGTGTAAATGGCTGTGGGTCTTTGTTGAACGTAACCTCTTGCGTATCAAGAGGTTGGCGTCCGCTGCGTGATGCGGGCGCGGTGGAACGGCTTGAGGCGATGGCAACGGCAACCGAGGATAAGACGGGAATAATCGAACAGTACCGGATGCACGCGAAGGACACAGGCTCGCCTGAGATTCAAATCGCACTGCTCACCGCTCGCATCCAAGAGATCACGGAACACCTTAGGCACAACAAAAAGGACTACGCCGCCAGGCGAGGGTTGCTCAAGCTGGTTGGGCGTCGCACGGGTCTGCTCAAGTACCTGACGCAAACCGATCTTGAGCGCTATAGGAACATCATCACCCGGTTGGGCTTGCGTAAGTAGCGTTTCGCGTTTGGCGTGGCGCGAGCGTTGGTTCACCCGGTGCGCTGTGGTTTCATTGTGTTGTGCCTACGGATTTCAGTTTGGGAACATAGGATGGTCGGCGGCCGACGGCGGATTGTGCATCCGCTGCATGCGCGCAGTGCGACCGGTTGTCAGGAAGGTTGGCAGTTGGGATGAGTATGGGACACCATGTTGTGGAGCGGACAGTCGCGGGGCGTACGTTGAGAATAGAGACGGGACGTCTTGGGAAACAGGCGGCGGGATCGGCTGTCGTGACGTACGGCGACAGTGTGATCATGGGTGCTGTAGTCGTGGGCCCGCCGCGCCCTGGGATAGACTTCTTTCCGTTGACAGTGGACTACCGGGAGAAGACGTATGCCGCGGGCAAATTCCCCGGCGGCTTCTTCAAGCGCGAGGCTCGCCCCACCCAGAAGGAAGTCCTGACCATGCGCATGATCGACAGGCCCATCCGCCCGCTGTTTCCGCCGGGGTTCAAGGATGAGGTGCTCGTTCAGGTCATGGTGCTTTGCGTTGATCAGGAGAACGACCCGGACATTCTGGCGATGATCGGGGCGTCGGCTGCTCTTACTGTTTCACCTATCCCCTTCGACGGCCCGATCGGAGCATGCCGCCTGGGATGTATCGACGGGAAGCTCGTGGTGAACCCGGCGCAGAACGCGATGGATGAGTCGACGATGGATATGGTCCTTGCCGGGCACACGGATACGGTCAACATGATCGAGGTGGGCGCTGCTGAGGTATCCGACGACATCATTCTGGAAGGGATAAAGCTGGGACATAGTACAATCTCCGACATCTGTTCGTTAATCAGTGAACTCCAGGAAAAGGTGGGCCAGCCCAAAGTCTGGACGCCTCCCCCATCTTCGGACGACCTTCTGACGGAGCTGCGCGATAAGTTCGCCTCGAAGCTGCGGTCGGCGAGGCAGATCGTGGGCAAGCGCGAGCGGCAGGATGCGGTCAAAGCCGTGTATGACATGGTGAAAGCCGAGTACTGCCCCGATGATGAGCCCGCGCCCGAGCGCGCCTGGAACGACGTCCGCGACCTGGTGGACAAGATAGAGGGAGAGATTATCACCGACATGGTTGTGAACGATGGGTTGCGCTCCGATGGTCGCGGCCCGGAGGAGATACGCCCCATCACTTGCGAAGTGCAATTGCTTCCCCGTGTTCACGGCTCGGCGTTGTTTCAGCGAGGCGAGACGCAAGCGTTGTGTGTGGCCACACTTGGAACCGGACGTGACGAGCAGATCGTGGACGGGTTGGTGGAGGAGTACAGCAAGAAGTTTATGCTTCATTACAACTTTCCCCCGTTCTGCACGGGAGAGGTCAGACGCGTGGGGGCGACGACTCGCCGGGAGATAGGGCACGGCAACCTGGCGGAGAAGGCGCTCGAGTCGGTCTTGCCAAGCGCGGAGAAGTTCCCATACACGATCCGCCTGGTGTCGGAGATTCTCGAGTCGAACGGGTCAAGCTCGATGGCGTCGACGTGCGCGGGATGTCTGGCGTTGATGGACGCGGGGGTACCCATAAAGCAGCCGGTGGCGGGGATCTCTATCGGTTCCTTCACGGCCGGCGGTAAAGAGCGACTCGTGGTCGACATCCTTGGCGAAGAAGACCATTTCGGCGACATGGACTTCAAGATTGCCGGCACGCAGCGGGGTGTCACCGCCATCCAACTCGATCTGAAAGCCCGAAGTATCTCCGATGAGACAATCGCGCAGTCTCTCGAGCTGGCCAATAAGGCACGTATGAAGCTTCTCAAGGAGATGCTTGCTGTACTCCCGGCGCCGCGGGAGAACACAAGCCGGTTCGCTCCACGCCTCCTGACGATCCAGATCAACCCGGAGAAGATCGGCAAGGTGATCGGGCCTGGAGGCAAGTACATCAAGATGATCGAGCAGGAGACCGGGGCCAACGTTGAAATATCAGACGACGGGACGATTGTCATATCGTGCATCAACATGGCTGGTGCGGAGCGTGCCCTCGAGATGGTCGAGACGGTGACAGCGGAGGTCAAGATCGGCAAGATCTACTCCGGGCGGGTCAGCAGCATTAAGGACTTCGGCGCGTTCATAGAGCTCACCCCGGGGCAGGACGGACTTTGCCATATCAGCGAACTCGATACGGAGTACGTCAAGACCGCCTCGGACGTCGTCAAAGTAGGTGACACAGTGCGCGTGAAGGTGATCGCTATCGACGACCAGGGACGGATCAAGCTCTCGCGCAAGGCGGTGTTCCTTGAGGAGGCGGCGGCCAATTAGCATGTCAGGCAGTGACCACCGGCAGCTCCGCGGCGCCCTGCTGCCTGACGGTAGAAACGGTTTCGCCTGCCCATGAGAAGCGAACAGGAGCACTCCGACGCGCCGGTGGACTCGCCGGCGGAGGATCATCGCACGATAGCAGAGATAGCCGAGCTCGCCGGCGGGCTCGCCCACGAGCTTCGTAATCCTCTATCCACGATGATGATCAATCTCAAGTTGCTGGCGGAGGATCTTCGGGATGAGCGGGCGCCGGTGAGCGATGTTCGTCGGCGCGGACTCCTACGTGTCGAGGCGCTTCGTCGGGAAGCAGAACGGTTGCAGGCTCTCTTCGACGAGTTTCTCAACCTGACCGGTCCGTGTAGGCCACAACGCTCCGAGGCTGATCTCAACGGGATCGTCGGGCGCCTCGTGGAGTTCATCCGTCCGGAGGCGGAGGCGGCAGGCGTTAAGGTGACGGTCGCAGAGACTTCAGAACCACTTCTATGCCCGGTTGACGAGATGCTCCTTAGACAAGCGCTGCTGAATATCCTGATCAACGCTCAGGAGGCGATGCCCGACGGCGGGACACTGCGGGTCGCGATCGAGCGTGATGGCGATTGGGCCGTCGTCGCTGTCGCGGACAGCGGGGTCGGGATAGCGGCGGATCAGCACAAGCACATATGGCGGCCGTTCTACACCACCAAGGGATCTGGAAGCGGACTGGGGCTCTCTATCACCCAGCGTATCATCCACAAACACGGAGGTACGCTGAGCTGTCGGAGCGTCGTCGGGCGGGGTACGACTTTCACCGTCCGGCTTCCGTTGGGTTGCGGCCGGGCCACCGGTGATTCCGCGTCGCGCTGATCTTCTTGTGAGTGGCACTACAATAGGGCCTTCATGAGCGATACCGCTTTTGTACTGATTGTGGAGGACGAGGCCGCACACGGCGAGGCGATTGCCGAGGGGTTGGAACGCTCAGCGTTCGCCTGTCACGTTGTCGAGAGCGGAGCCGCCGCGATCGCAAGCATCAAGCACCGGCCTCCGGACGTGGTCGTTACCGACTATAAGCTGGGCGGAGACGTCACCGGCATGGACGTGCTGCGCGCCGTCAAGCAAGCGAGCCCGGATGCAGAGGTGATCCTGATAACGGCGTATGGGAGCGAGGAGTTGGCCCGCGATGCGTTAAGTCAGGACAACAAATACCGCGCTTACGACTATCTCATCAAACCGATCGACATAGACGTTCTGCGTGAGAAGGTCCAGCGGGCGGCGAAGCAGGCGACCGCTGCCCGCGAAGCCAGGATTCTACAGACTCAGATTGACGACGCGTTCGAGTTCTCGGGCATAGTGGGGACGTCGGACGCGATCAAACGCGAGATAAAGCGGCTGAAGAAGATCGCCCGGAGCAAGAGCACGGTGCTGATCGTGGGGGAAACGGGCACGGGGAAGGAACTGTTCGCCCATGCCATCCACCAGAATTCGCCGCGAGCCGGGAAGCCATTTAAGGTACTTAACTGCGCCGCGGTGACGGAGACGCTGCTGGAGAGTGAACTGTTCGGCCACGTGAAGGGCGCCTTCACCGGGGCCATCGCCGATCGAAAAGGTCTCGTGCAGGCTGCCGACGGGGGAACGCTGTTCCTCGACGAGATCGGAGACATGCCCCTGTCCATGCAGGCGAAGCTCCTGCGTACGTTGGAAACCGGGGAAGTGCTCCGCGTGGGCAGCAACGATGTCGAATACTTCGATGTACGGTTCGTAGCAGCCACCAATCACGATCTGAGCGAACTTGTTCGG
>JBHHXS010000283.1:0-4729 GCA_046757145.1 Phycisphaerae bacterium
TTGGTCGGCAAGGTGCGCAAGGTGATAGCGGTGGAGATCGACCGCTGTCTTGTCGCCATTCTAACCGAACGCTTTGCCAGCATTGGTAACATCAGCATCGTGGCGGGTGATATTCTTGCCCACAAGCACGCCCTGCGACGGGAGGTGGTAGAGGCGTTCAGCGGTATCGACGCTGCTGCGGGCGGAGGCGTGAAGCTGGTTGCCAACCTGCCATACCAAGTGGCCACGCCACTGGTCATGAACCTCCTCACCGATCATCCAAATGTGCGCAGGCTCTGTTTCACGGTTCAGGCCGAGGTGGCCGACCGCATCACCGCTTGCGAGAACTCCAAGGCGTTTGGGCCTCTAAGCATCCTGACGCAGACCATGTGCGATGTAATCCCGATTGTGCGCTTGCCTCCCACGGCGTTCTGGCCACGCCCGGCGGTGAACTCCGTTATGCTGCGGTTGGATGTGAGAACGCGCCTGCCTTTTGACCGAGCCGAAGTGGAGCCCTTTGTCAGGTTCGTCAGGGGTGTTTTCGGCCATCGGCGCAAGACGCTCAGGGCGGCGCTCGCGTGCTTTGTTGATCACGCTGCTCAGGAACGTGTGTGCCGCTGTTTCGACCCGTTACGCCGGCCCGAGACGTTCAGTGTCGGGGAATGGCTCGAAGTGTTCCGTGTATTCCGCACCGGTTACGGCGCCGGCGGATAGTGAACTCGTGTTCATCGCCGAAGACCTGACCGGATCGGACTTCACCCACCGCAAGAAAGTGCGCGGCCTGGCGGCCTGGCGGCCTGATGGCGCAGCCCGCCGGAGCGAGCGGGCCGGCGGTAATCTCGACGGTTTCGTCGCTCATTGGAGATTCCCCGGGCATCCGCAACGCTGATCGAGAGCGTCAAGACTGTCACGCACGACCCACCAACGCACCGTGTCCACGGAGCGCTTTGGCATCAGCGACGCTTCTGCTAGAATCCGCCTCCACTTGGAGTTTGCAGGGAGGAGTACGTTATGCCGGTGGACACGATCAGGAAAGACTGTACCGCCAAAATGGCCCGAGCGGTAGATTTCTTCAAACAAGAACTTCGAGGCGTGCGCACGGGGCGTGCCAATCCGGGGCTGATCGAGCACGTCAAGGTGGAGATCGCTTCGTACGACAGCACCATGGAGCTGCGGGAGCTGGCCACCATCAGTGTTCCCGAGCCGACCACCCTGCTCGTGAAACCCTTCGACCCGGGCACGCTAAAGGACATTGAGAAGGCACTGCAGACGTCTACGCTCGGGGTGACGCCGATGAATGATGGCAAGGCGATACGTCTGCCTATCCCTCCGCTCTCGGGCGAGCGTCGACAACAACTTATTCATCAGGTTAAGAGAATGGCAGAGACTCAGAAGATCGCCATACGCAACGCCCGCCGCGACGCCAACAAAGCCATCGACGCCCGTCTGAAAGAAAAGACAGTAAGCGAAGACCAGGTGAAGGACGCGAAGGACCACATCCAAAAGCTCACGGGGAAGTACGAGGGCGAAGTGGATGCCCTGGTCGGCGCGAAGACGAAGGAGATTGCCGAGGTCTGACCCACGCACGGCTGTGCCGTGCCCCCGCGCCGCTTAAGTCAACAGCGCGTACAGGGGGCTAACGCCGGTCGGCTCACGATATCCCCGGTCGGTGGCGACGAACAGGCCTACCTGCCACAGAACCAGGACTGCAACGAGAGTCCCAACAACTGCCGTGCGCCACGGGCGACGTGTCGCCCAGGACAGAACCACGCATAAGCCGAGCGCGAAGGCGGCTGACGATGACATGAAATAGCGGTGGCCGTACCCCGTGATGCGCCACCAGATGCCGGCAATGACGTAGTAAGTTAGGGCGAAGCTGAGCACAACGGCCACAAGCATGGACGACCGGCGGACCAGTAGGCCGCAGATCCCGACGATCGAAAGCACCGCCAGCGGGGCTGTCCACAACAGACCGACATGTGGATCAACAAGCGGGGCGCTGAGGTCCGGTGCCGTCCAGTGCAACAGTTGCGGCCGGCCGTCCTCCACGATGTTCTGATAGGTATTGTACACCGGCGCGCCGAAGAGACGGGCATTGACAACCGCTTGTGGTATGTAGCAGACGGTCGCCAAAGCCACCGCTGCCGCCGCCCTCCCTACGTGCGCGCTCCACTCACCCCGGCGTTGTGCCCTGCGAGTGATTTGTGGAACGAGGACTACCACGGGTACGGCAACCCAGACAAGGTCCTGCGGGCGGGTGACTATCATCAGGCCGCTGCACAGTCCAAGCGCCAGGGCACGCTGGAGCGTGAAACCCTCGCGTCGCGCGTTGTCGGAGACGAGCAGCACCAACGCGACCATACAGAGGCTAAGCGCGTGAGATTGCGGCGATTCATAGCCGACATAGTAGACGGCGCTCGTGCCCAACCACACACAGAAAACCGCCAGGGCTGAGACGATCCGCAGGAAGTACCGTGTGCAAAGCACATAGCAGGCCAGCAGTCCCACCACCCCGACGAGCGTATGCCCAAACGAGACGGCGAACTGACAGTACGGACCGTAGCCGTCGCGCGGCCTCTGGTTGATTGCGACGGCATTGTGCAACCTTGTCAGGGCGTCCCCCAAGGCGATGAACGGCAAAGAGACCAGTGAGGTGCCGGTCATGAAGTTGTTCGCCACCCGCCCGGTCGATGTGCGCATGTCGAGATAGTATGGAGCGGCCCCGAAGCCCGGAGCCATGCGAAGATCATTCTCGTAGTCGCAGTCGTGATCGAAGTACCATGAGCGCGCGTGAGCGTAGTAGAAGTACTCATCGACGAGCCGGATGGTCCGTCCAAAACGAAGGAAACTGTAAGCGTTGAGCAGTAAGGGGCCCGCGATCACCATGATGAGCAACGCGGAGCGTAGGTGCGGGGCGGAGTCCGTGGCGGTATGCGCGCCACCGACGGGTGACGGTCTGTTGGCCGATCGCACGCAAGGTCTCCGATCTGCGCCGCCGGGAGACCCCCTCTGCCGACCCCGTCGGCGGGCTCGCGTGGCTGCGTCACGCGTGCCCCCAGACTCTGCGTGGCCGGACGCCCGGCCGGCGCCGTCGGTGGGTCATCGGTCGGTTATCGGTCGGAGTTTAGTACAGGTTGGGTGCGTGCCCGCTCCGTGTGGCATGCTGACCCCGGCCATGTCTGCCCCGTCGGCGGGCCGCTTGAGGGCTCCACGTGACAGGCCGATAAAGCTAGGTCATGGAGCTCCCACCTCCGCTGTCGCGTAGCGCGTCCAGGGCGCTTGAGCCATCCGGGCACGACGATGCGATCTGCCCCAAGCAACCCATCCCAACGCTACTGCTGGTTCTGGTTACGGCATTGGTGGTCGAGGGGGTCGCGTTCGCCGGATCGCGCCTTTGGTACAGTCCGGACGCGGTACAATACATTACGCTCGGGGTGGCCATCCGCGAGCGCCTCGACTTCTCCCACGAGCTCTTCGCGATACGACCGCCTGGATATCCATTGATCCTCGCTGCAGTGTTCAGGCTATTCGGGACCGACAGCGCAACGGCATTGATGGCACTGCAGCATGGAATGGTAGTCTGCACCGCAGTAGTGGGAGCCTCCATAGCGTGGATGCTTCGCCCGTCGAGGGCGTTCGCTCTAACGGCGGGGGTACTAGGGGCATTCAGCCTTCACCTGTCAGGCTACGCCAATGCCGCGCTCGCTGAGGTGCCATACACGCTGCTTGTGACGGTCTGCGTCCATCTTCTGATACGCTATCAGCTAGCCGGGACACGGCGATCCTTGGTTTACGCATCAGTCGCAGCGGGAGGCGCTGCACTCGTCAAGCCCATCGGCGAGCTAATGCTTGTCACGTGCGCCGCTGTCGCGTTGCATCGGGCGTGGTACGGCCCGCGGGGCGTACGACCCGGTTCGGCAGGCGGTCGACTTAAATCGATCGGCTTTGCATCGGTGTTGGCAGTGGTACCGGGGGCTGTGCTCGTGGCGCCCGCGATCGTCCGGAACCTCCACTACCAGGGCGACCTGCGCCTAACCTCCATGGGCGCCCTCGCCCTTTATCAACGCGCCGTGGTCGTGGACAAACTGGAATCGCCGCAGGATGGGACGATGGCAGTGGTACGGGCTGCCTACGCGCAGGCGGGCGATAAAGGGCTTATTGACTCCGCGATTCCGCACAACACTGCCGCCGGTACGTGGCAAGCCCACCAGGCCTGCAGGCTGGTGTACGGCCTGTCGTACGGGGAGGCGGCCGATCTGCTTGGCAAAGCCGGTGCCGAGATGCTGTACAAGCATCCATGGAGGGCCCTGCGACGGAGCATAGGACACGCTGGACGGATGCTCATGCGACCAAGCTCGGGCTATCGCCTGCAGCCCTCCCGCAGCCGGGACAGCGGGATGTTCCGCGATCTTGCAGCACAACGTGTGGGGGCGACGGAGCTGGATCGCTACCTTCCGCTGCAGTCGTTGGACACGCTCTCACGCACACCCCTGGCTCGCAGTGCTCGTTGGCTGATGGACCAGGTAATCTGGCGGTACCATCAGCGCCTTGAGCTCGGCCCGTCTTTCTCGGGACTGTTTGACACGCCCTATGAGGAATACGCTTTGCTGTTCCTGTTGGGGTGCGTCATATCGCTGAGTCAGCCCTCTCGCCGCTTGTGGTTGCTTCTCGGGTCCGTCGTCGTGGGCCACATAGTCGTCTCCGCGACGTGGCTGGGGCCAATCCCGCGTTACAAGATACCGGTGCACCC
>JBHHXS010000284.1:0-4724 GCA_046757145.1 Phycisphaerae bacterium
ATTGCACAGTCGTGAAGAAAAACTGATATTATTCCCCCCTCGGTCATACTCAATGCAGAGGTCTGGGCTGCCATGCTGCGCCAGCAAGTTACGCTAGAACGCGTAAACACATGCGTGTCGAAAACGGACATAGTCGGCGCGTGCTGACGTGCGGGTCGACCTCGAACGTCGAACCCTCGAGCGCGGACGACACCAGGAATGGTCGTGAGGCTGTTCGGCCGGCGCTAAAGCAATGTCTTACGACGGCCGTGTGCGGGCCATGACAATGATCGAGGGGCTTGCCTTGCCAGGAGTCGGTGCGCCCCATCCCGCAACACCGAGCCAACTGGTGCCCGTTCCTAGATACTGCGGATTGAACGCCGCCATCCGCCGATAACCTAATCGCCCACGTAGCAGGGCGTCCATGCACACCCGTTGATCGGCGTTGAAGTCCTCGTAGTTGTAGCTTGTAAGCACCAGCCATTGCGGCTGAGGCTTTGTGAAGGTGTGCCTGGTCATTTCCAACGAGTAGGTGTGGTATTCAAGCTCGTGGAGTCTGGGCAAGTATTGCCCGGGGGAAAACGCGCCTACGTTGGAGGCCGGAGGGACGTTCTCGCGAAACCACTCTTCCGCGTCGTACCGGGAATCGTTGATCATCTCCAAGTCGATCGCCGCAGCATAAGCTATGGAGGGAACGAGAACCAAGCAACAAAGGCCTACCCGTGCCCATGCTGACAGACGCTGACTCCTTATAAGCGCCGCACCGGAGAATCCAACAGCGATATATAGCAGGGCAAGTGGCGGAAGAAGGAAACGTGAGTATACGAAGTCGATCGGCACGACCACGGCAAGGTAGTAACTCACCGCGGGCACGATTATGACGAACGCGTTCGCGCGATGACACCGTACGAAGTACGCTATTGACGCGCCCATTGCGAATAGCATCGGCCAGCCGATACCGCCGGCGGTGTACCGCACAGCGGCCCACATCAACTGCAACTGATTCTCGTAGCGGTGTTGTGCGGCGTGGAGCGTGCCGGGGGGAGGGTCGAGCCAGTAGCGGATGCGCTCCACGTAGCGGTCCGGGTGCGCGAACGCGTTGTAGAGAAGCAGATACGGGACCGCGCAGAGGGCGAGCCCGATAAACCACCTCACCTGGAACACAGCCCGGAGCAAAGCGCGCCACCAGCTCATCTCTCGCGCGTAGCGGCCAGTCTCCGCGGCTAGCAGGACGACTGCCATGCCTGGATACACGCCTGCCGTCGCGTCTTTCGTGCCGATAGCTAACGATGCAAACAGCCCAAGCACTGCTGCATCGCGGAGCCGGCGCCCCTGCAGCAGACGCACGTAGAAGAAAACACTCCATGCGAACCAGCACATTGCGGGGACGTCGACGTTGCCCAGGTGTGCAAAGTACGTGAAGACGGCTGAGATCATCAGGGCGGCTGCGGCTAGCCCGGCGGCAAGATCATCTGAGGTCAACAGGCGTGCAGCGAACCAGAGGCCAAGGGCTGTAGCGACGGCCATGCACACTGTTACAACACGCGCAATCATGATCAGCAGACCGATCTTGGGAGGATGCGGCGGCTTGAGGGTGGCTTTGTTGGTGCTCGGATCGACCGTGCGCTGGCCTGTGGCGTTCCAATACTCGATTACCGGCATGTATGCCGCATCTAGTATCAGGTAGTGCAGCGGCGCGTAACGTCCCTTCCATTGAGCGGGCCACTCCGCCACTGCTCCCAGCGTCCGGACACCGGCGATAGTGTCCTGGCTCCATGAGACGGTGCCCGGTACGCCCCATGTAATCCCCGGTAGGTAAAGGGCGACCCCGACGACACCTATAACCAGCGGCGCGAGTAGATGGTGCGTACACTTCATTGCGGGGCCGAGCTCAGGCTGCTACGCCATGTAAGACCTGCACACTTTCTAACGCCAGCGGTCGAAACTGGCCATAGCACCTGTTCTAGGACGTACTACGGCGGCGCGACGCGGGCTGAACCGCAGCGCGCGAGGTATCGGTCGATGTGCACCAGTTCCCGGTGTCTAACCCGCTGCTCCTGTCATGAATGATCCACAAGATTTAACCAGTTTGCCTTGCCCGCCGGCGGATGCAATCGTATGTTCGTTATGGCACATCGATCTGGGAGCGTCGGCCTTCCGGGCCGCAACGGCCTTGCCGTCCGCATGGGTCCGGTTGTCTTGGTTAGTGTGGGCGTCCAGAGGGTTGGGGAGGAGCACAACAGTGTCATTCCGGGCTGTTCGTTCCGGCCGTCGCTGCGCGGTGACTGCGTTTTCAGCATTAGCTCCTTCCGCTCATACAGCTGCGTTACTACCAATTGCAGACGTCGAGCATCCGCCGGATGCGAGTCGGCAGATCGCGGCGTATATCGACGCGCCCCTCGTGGGCACGGTACTCAATGCTGATAATGCAGGTAGCGACCTAGCAGTGGCAATACCGTTTACCTCCCTGAATATGTCAGGACATTGTACCTGGTGCGGTCAAAGGGGTGCTCAGCGTACTGACTCGTCGCGACATAAGTGCTCTGCGTGAGCGCCGCCGGTGGTATTGAGGGGCGGGCACGCCGCCTGTGGGCGTGTATGCCCCGGCGCGCGCTAATCGTGGGTAGGCAGCAGCGTCGTCGTCGTCGTCTCGGGAATGCCGTCGCGTTCAGCCGAATGGGGGGAGATCCTCATGCGCTGTACTGATTCCATGCTCATTATTGGACCATCGGATCGTGGTGTCTTGGTGCGGGAAGCCGGCTCATCCAGACCGATAATTTACGTAAGGTTGGTGCCGGGTCTGCTCGATAGTTATGGGAAGGCCGTCGACTAGTAGGACGTCGTCCGGCCCTAGATCCGATTATCGATCCGGATGCAGTCCGGAAGGCTTGAGGCTTAGAACAGAGGCAAAGACCGAAGGAGCCAACGTATGTTCGGGAAGATGTATCCTTTGGCTGTTGCGTTGAGTGCATTAGTCGCGGGCACGGGGTGCAACCAGAAGCTCACGAGCACGGATCTGCAGATGGCTCACATGGCAGAGACGCGCAACAAGCCGCACGCGCATCTCACGTATATGGCGGACAACGCCCTGGCAAGTGACATGTCTCTGGCAGATTTTCATTTTGTCGGGCACACGAGCGAGTTGAGCGGTACGGGCGTGGCGCGCCTCGACAGGCTTGCTTACTTTCTCGACGTGTACGGGGGCACCGTACGCTACGAGACATTCCTGACCGATGACGAGTTGGTGGCACAGCGAATCGCTCATGTCCGAGAGTACCTTGATTTGGCAGGGTGCGACATGGATCGCGTAGAGGTGACAGCGATGCTCTCAGGCGGTCGCGGTATGCCCGCGGCGAAAGCCATCGCGATTGAGGAACAGGGCGTCAGGCCCCAGGCGGGTGAGGAAGGAGGAGCAGCGGAAGGGCTCTTGAGCGGATCATCGGGCAGCTAGGAGGCGGGTGGAATTGGGGATCGACCGAAGGACCCAGGTGTGAGGTGATGCCTATCATGCTACGCAATGGAAAAGCAACGACTTTGACGCTTGCGGCGCTGTTTACTGCGGGATGCGCCAAGTCGGATTATGTCGTATCCCACGCGCGCCGGGAGCATTGGCAGGGGGTAAAGAGGGGAGAAGTTGCCAACGCGCCGGAGGTGGTGCCGCCGAAAATCCTTCCGGAGACCTACTTTGCAGCAGGTCGGCTGTTCGAAGTCCAGGGGCTTGTTGGCAAGGCGGTAGCACAGTATCGCAAGGCCGTGGCAGTTAATCATGACTATGCGGAGGCATTCGACCGCCTGGGCGTTTTGCTCGGCACCGTTGGTCGACACAAGGAGGCGTTAGAGGCCTTCAACCGTGCTGTTGAACTGCGACCTGATGATGCGATCATCCGGAACAACCTTGGGTTCGAGTTTGTGTTGCAAAGACGGTGGCAAGACGCGGAGCGCGAGTTGCGGACGGCGATTACGCTTGACCCCGAGTTCGCGCGAGCTCGTGTCAACATGGGAATCGTCGAAGGCCGGTTGAAGAGGTTCGACCAGGCATTGGAGCACTTCCGGAGTGTGCTTCCCGAGCCGGACGCCTACTACAATCTCGCGCTTTTACTCCGCAGTCAGCAGCGCTATAATGAAGCTGTAGAGGCACTGGAGCACACGCTGTGCCTCGCTCCCCACTTCACTGCCGCATCGGTCCAACTCGAGAGGTTAGCGGAGCAGGGGAAGCCTGAACCCACCGCCACCGAGGCGGTGCTGGTGGAAGCGCTCGGCGAGGGCGTTGTCGTCCCGCCGACCCCTGATGTGGTAGCCCTCTCGGAGGAACAGGAAATCGAAGGCGAAGCCATGCCCGCGGGCGGCCGGCAAGAGGAAGAGCCGGGTGAAGAGGCCAGCGCGGATTTGGACATCACGGCGATCCTTGAGGAAGTCGAGCGCGTGATGGCTGACAGGGGGTGGGCCATGCCGACCGAACACGAATCGAGCGCACCTATGCCCGCCGCGGATGAAGCTGAGATTACCGATGGGACTGCTGTGTCGGCGGATGCCGGCAACGCGCAAGAGACGCACGGGCCGGATACGTCCCTCGAAGGAACCGAACCGGCTGCCGTCGAACAGGAACCGGTCGAAGCGGACTTCACTTTCTTTGACGAGTTCTTCGCCAACGATCACTCTGAGATGCCCGTCGATGATAGCCTGTTCGCTTACTGGTTGTCACCAGCGTCAGACGTGCCTGGCGTTGTTGACCGGCCCGTGGAAAC
>JBHHXS010000285.1:0-4721 GCA_046757145.1 Phycisphaerae bacterium
CATCGGACGGGTCGGCGGCAGTGCCGTCGAGTCGATGGCGCGTCAACCCGAGGCTGCGGGGAGCATAAGCACGGCGATGATCATAACGGCAGCCATGATCGAAGGCGCCACTCTGTTCGCCGTCGTGGTCGGTTTGCTCGCCATAATCCTGTAACTTTGGTCTGTAAGAGATGACTCGAAAGATACTGATGGGTCTAGCTGCCTCGGGCGTTCCGGCAACGGCATTGGCAGCCGGGGCTGAGGAGACTGCCAGTCCATTTGCCGGAGATTTCGGAAACGCCCTGTGGACACTGGTGATCTTCGTCCTCGTCGTCGTGGTACTAGGCAAGTTTGCGTGGGGGCCTATCCTCAACGCTCTGCAGAAGCGCGAGGATTTCATTCGCGATTCACTCGAGCAGGCGAAGCGGGAGCGGGAACAGGCTGAGGCACATTTGAGAGCCTATGCCGACAAACTGGCTCAAGCCAAGGCCGACGCCACCGCTATCGTCGAAGAGGGCAGACGCGACGCCGAGGCCCTGAAACGCAAGATGGAGGAGGACGCGAAGAGCGAGGCCGGGAAGATCATCGAACGTGCCAAACGTGAGATCGGCATCGCCACCAGCACAGCAGTAAAGGAACTGTACGATCTCAGCGGTGAGCTCGCCCTTGACATCGCCTCGCGGATCATCCACAAGGAACTCGATCCAAGGGAGCACGAACGCCTCATCGCCCAGTCGATCGAGGAATTCAGCAGGGTGAATGGTAAGTAGGGCTGCGCAACGCATGCGTCAGCGGTTCTCCAGCGGAGTATGAGACCACTGTGCCGACGACCGGCGGAAAAGAATTAGCACTAGGACGCATCTACAGCGACTCGATGCTCGCCTTGGCGGAGGCCCAAGGGCAGGCGGATGCCCTGTTGGAGGAACTGCTCGACCTGGCGGCGTACATCACGCAGAACGCGGATTTCGCGGAGTTCCTCTCGAGCCCGATGATCGACTCAGCCGCTCGGGAACGCTTTATCGAGAAGATGCTCCGCGGCAAAGCCAGCGATCTGCTGGTCGACTCTCTGCAGGTCCTTAACCGGAAGGATCGGGTCGAGCTGCTCCCGGCCATAATCGAGGCGTATCGGCTTCAGCTCGAGGAGCTGCGCGGCGTCGTTGACGTCCACGTTGTGACCGCCGTGCCGTTGACCGACGAGCTGAGGGAGACGGTCAAGAACGTCGCCGGCAAGTATGCCGGAAAGACCGCTCAGCTCATCGAGAGCGTGGCATGATCGTGAAAATAGGCGATCGCAAGATCGACGCGAGCGTAGCGTCGCGATTGGGGAAACTCGAGCGGGTGTTGTCGCAGCGGGCGTCCCAGGAGCTCCACGGCAAAGCGGACTACGTCGTGGGCACAGCAGCCTAGTTGTCGGAAGGTTTAAGTTGATGAAGTTCAAAGTCGATGAGATCTCTTCCGTAATTACTGAAGAGATCAAACAGTATCGAAGCGAGGTCGACGTAGCCGAGGTCGGTAAAGTGCTCGAAGTAGGCGACGGGATCGCACGTGTATACGGCCTGCGAAACGCGATGTCGCTGGAGAGGCTCGAGTTCGAGAACGGAGCATCGGGCCAGGTGTTCAACCTCGAGGAGAACTCGGTCGGTGTCGTCATCCTCGGTGATTACCTGGGTATCAAGGAAGGGGACGAGGTGCGGCGCACCGGCGAGTTGCTCAGCGTCCCGTGCGGTGAGGCATTGATAGGCCGCGTCGTAGACCCCCTGGGGCGCCCACTCGACGGAAAGGGAGTCGTTGAGACTCCCCATCGCCGCCCGCTGGAGTTCAAGGCTCCGGGAAACGCCGAACGCCAGCCGGTCAACGAACCGCTGCAGACCGGTATAAAAGCGATTGACAGCATGATCCCCATCGGGCGCGGTCAGCGCGAACTGATCATCGGCGATCGCAAGACCGGTAAGACAGCAGTTGCAATTGACACCATCGTGAACCAGAAGGGCGGGGATGTCATCTGCGTCTACGTTGCCGTCGGACAGAAGGAATCCACCGTCGCCGGCGTCGTCGATAAACTGCAAGAGACTGGGGCGATGGACTATACCATCGTCGTATCGGCATCGTCGGCCCACCCGGCACCGTTGCAGTACATTGCCCCCTACTCCGGTGCTGCAATGGCCGAGTACTTCATGTACAAGGAGGGGCGTGCGACGCTCTGCGTCTACGATGATCTCAGCAAGCAGGCCCACGCATATCGCCAGTTGTCTCTGCTGCTTCGCCGTCCTCCGGGGCGGGAGGCGTATCCCGGGGACGTCTTCTACCTGCACTCGCGCCTGCTGGAACGTAGCGTAAAGCTGCGGGATGAGTACGGGGTTGTCCCTGAGGACACGCCGGAAGATTGTATCGACCGCAGCATCGTCAGGAAGCATCCCCAGGGACTCGCAGCCCCGAAGGAGCATCGCCCGGACGACATCAACGGGCTCTTTCATCGACCGGGAGGGTTGGAGCGGGCAAAGGCATGGTTGGAATCCCTGCCAGATAAGCGCAACTTCCGCGTACATCCGTTCCCCGACAGCGGAGGTTCACTCACCGCGTTGCCGATCATCGAAACTCTGGAAGGAGAGGTCTCCGCGTACATCCCGACCAACGTCATCTCAATCACCGACGGGCAGATTTACCTGGAACCCGACCTGTTCTTTGCCGGCGTGCGACCTGCCGTCAACGTGGGCATAAGCGTCTCGCGCGTCGGGGGCAATGCCCAGCGAAAGGGGATGAAGAAGGTGGCCGGTTCACTCCGGTTGGACCTGGCGGCCTTCAGAGAGTTGGAGGCTTTCGCCCAGCTCGGTACTGACCTCGATGCGGCGACACAGCGCCAACTTGACCGCGGGCAGCGCATGGTTGAGCTGCTCAAACAGCCGCAGTATCAACCGTACGATATTAACGACCAGGTAATCAGCATCTTCATGGGCGCAAAGGGGTATCTCGACGATCTACCAGCCGGTGAGGTGCTCGAATTCGAGGCCGGGCTCTTAAAGTTCATCCACAACGAGCACCCCGAAGTCATCCAGAAACTGGACGAGCTGGGCGACTTAACGGACGAACTTGCAGAAAAGATCGGCGCTTTGATTGCGGAGTTCAAGGCCCGTTCCACGGAACGTGCCAAAAGCAACAGTGTATAACGCGACGTTAGCCATAGCTGTGGACCGCAGGCGGACCGGTCGACGTGACGGGCCCCCAATGCGGGACATCTCGTCCGCAGGCATGCGGCAAGCGAGAAAGTGCACCACCCTCGGTGCGGCCACAGGTGCTGCTGTGGGTACCGCGCGGGCACCTGGAGCGAATTGAGTAGATGGCCAATCGGCGAGTTCTCATCAAACGGCGAAAGGCAGTGCGCAACATCCGCAAGATCACGCGCACCATGCAGCTTATCGCCACCGCACGCTTTCAGGCTGCACTCAACCGCGCCACAGCTACGAAGCCGTACGCCGACAAGCTGGCGCAGCTCGTCGCCAGCGTGTCGCAGGGCACCGCCGTGGTCCGGCATCCACTCCTGCTCACCGCCAGCCAGGTCCGACGCGGCGCGCTGGTTGTAATCACGAGCAACCGTGGGTTGTGCGGCGGATATAACGCCAGCGTGCTCCGGCTCGCCGTGGAGCACCTGAACACTCAGCAGCAGGCTCGGCGCGACACCGAAGTCTACATGGCCGGCAAGAAAGGGATAAGCTACTTCAAGTTCCTCGGGCGCCCCGTCGCTGACCGCATCACCGACCTGGGAGATACGCCGCAATTCGACCAGATTCAGCCGATCGCCGACGCATTGATGGAACGGTTCATCAGGCGGGAGATCGATTCAGTGCATGTAGCGTACGTGAGCTTCGTGTCGATAGGCAAACAAAAACCCGCTCTAATACAGCTCATGCCGCTCACACTGCATGACCGCCCGCGTGGGCAGGACGTACCGCCGGGACCTGCCGCGGCGGAGACACAGTACGAGTTCTCACCGAGCCCCGCGGAACTGCTGGACGAGCTGCTTCCCGCCACGGTTCGCATGCGGCTGTTCCAATGCTTCACCGAGGCTCTGGCGAGCGAGCATATAGCGCGGATGGTGGCTATGAAGGCGGCGACTGACGCCGCCAACGATATGATCAAAGCACTTACACAAAAGTATAACCGCGCCAGGCAAACACAGATTACAATGGAGCTGCTGGATATCGTAGGTGGCGCGAATGCGCTCGAGTAAACTGCCGGATGGATACAATGCAAAGCAGTAACACGGGAACAGTATCACAGGTCATAGGATCAACGCTCGATGCGGAGTTCCCCGAAGACAGGCTACCGAGAATATACAACGCCCTTAAAGTCAACGTCGAGCGAACCGTTCTCGGCGAGACCACTAAAGACACCCTTTGGTGCGAAGTCGCGCAGCATCTAGGCGGCGGACGTGTGCGCGCGGTGGCCCTGGGGTCAACCGACGGACTTCAGCGAGGGGCGACGATCATCGACACCGGCGAATCGGTCACCGTCCCCGTTGGGGAGAACACCCTCGGGCGCGTGTTCAATCTGGTGGGCGAGGCGATCGACGGGCTCGGGCCGGTCGAGATCGAGGCCCGAAGGCCCATTCACCGCGAGCCTCCGACGCTTGATGAAATATCCTCAAAGACGGAGCTCTTTGAAACCGGAATAAAGGTCATCGACCTGCTCTGCCCACTGGTCCGAGGAGGCAAAGCCGGCCTGTTCGGAGGAGCAGGTGTGGGACA
>JBHHXS010000286.1:0-4712 GCA_046757145.1 Phycisphaerae bacterium
AAAGGTGCCGGGACCACTTTTCTTGTACGCCTGCCGCACGAGGAGACTCGTGCCAGCGCGCTTTCGGCAGTCGAGGAGACATAGTGCAATGGCCAGAATACTAATGGCTGAAGATGAGGTACACATTGCCCGTCTACTGTCACTGTGGCTGGGCCGGAACGGTCATACCGTGATTGAAGCGCGTGACGGGATGATCGCATTGCAGCTCCTCGAGCGAGAGAACATAGATCTTATGATCTGCGACATGAACATGCCGGCTCTGAACGGAGCCGGCCTGGTAAAGGCCGTCCGTGAAGAGCGGCAGATGGACGTCCCGATTCTGATGGTCACCGCTCGATGCGACCAGACCAAGCTGATCGAGGAGATGCGGCCCTACAACGTCGTGCTTTATCCAAAGCCTTTTGTCCCGTCGCGTCTTGTAGCGGACATTGATCGGATGTTACGTGTGCACGCCGCACAGCACTAGTCCCGTATACGTGCGGCGCACGATCCGCACGTAGACAGGGGTCGACGAATGCAGCACGAAGGCTCGTCCAGCAGCACCGCATCACAGACGCCCGCGGACCACAATCTGCCGGCTCTGCTCGAGCGGCTTCGCGCGCGAGTCGCAGTCAACACTTCGGATGCCGAGCTTGATCGCCTGTTGTCGGCTGTCTCAGAGGCGGCTGACCGCATCGTGTGCGAACAGAAAGGGATGGTGGAGGAACTGCTTGGTACGTATGAACAGTTGGGTGTGGTGTTTGAACTCACGCAGAAGCTGTCCACTGTGCAGCGTGAATCCGAGATGGTTTCGCTTTTCGTCGACGGGCTGCGACGTAGTCTGAGCGCTCGGGGTGTATCGGTCGTCCAACGGCTAGACCAGCACGGTTGGGTGTTGCGGGAGGCTGACATCGCAATCGAGGGATGGGTGGAGGCGGCGCTTGAGCGCGCGCACGATGAGAAAGCCGTAGTGGTTGAGCAGGCACCCGAGGGTGAGACACACGGGCGCATTGCCGAGATCATGGTCGGCCCGATCTTCGCCGGGGAAGCGTTTGTGTGTGCAATTCTGCTAACGCGGGGCACTAGCGTACATGCCTTCTGCTCCTCCGACATGCTATTGCTTGAGTCGCTTACCACGTTCTGCGGAGACCTGATCCGCATTCACCGGTTGGGGCATGAACTGCGTGATATGTCGCTCGCAACCGTTCTCTCTCTTGTGAATGCGGTCGATCAGAAAGATCAATATACATCGGGTCACTCGTTGCGAGTAGGGTACTATGCCACGCTGCTTGGCCGTTCACTTGGGCTTGGAGTGCAGGAGCTTCAAATGCTGCAATGGAGTGCGCTCTTGCACGACGTCGGCAAGATAGGTATCCGCGACGAGGTGCTGAAGAAGCAGGGCAAGCTTACCAAGGAGGAAATGGACCATATCAAGGAGCACCCGGTACGTAGCTTCATTGTCGTCAGGCAGGTACCACAGCTTGCTGACGCTCTGGCCGGCGTACACTATCACCACGAGCATTACGACGGCAGCGGCTATCCCGAGGGTCTTGTGGGGGAGGAGATACCGCTACAGGCTCGGATCATACAGATCGCGGACGTCTTTGACGCATTGACTTCGTCGCGGTCGTACCGACGCGCGTATGACTGGTCCACGGCACTGGCAGTGATGGAGAGTGAGGCAGGCAAGACGGTAGATCCGCACCTTCAGCGCGTTTTCGCCGACCTGATCCGCGAGGAATGTGCCGACGACCCCAATGCGTGGGACAGGTTGGTTCGTACGGCGGAGCGTTTCACGCAGTCTGCAGTTTGTGAAACACTCCACGCCGAGGGATGTTAATGTGACCCTGACCTTTATCTTACCGTGGTTCCCAATCATTCTCGGTGTGGGCGTCGGCGGTCGTCTCCTCAGCCGGACCCACGGCTATGCACTGGGGATCCTCGCAGCTTCCTTCTGGCTGTTGTTGGTGCACGCCTCGGATGCGTCGGCCATCTGGTCTGATCCGTGGAGCACATTATCTGCGCTTTCCGGTGTGCTGTCGATTGTCAGCATGGGGGGATGGGCGGGAGAGACGGGTGCCGGCAGGGGGTCGTCGGTGGGGCGACAGCAGCCCCGGGACCAGAGTGAGCATATCTCAGCGCAGCGTGAGGAAGAGCAGAGTGCCCTTGACCGCCTGCTATTCGTTATGAATCAGTTCACCGGTTGGCTTGACGCCCACCGCGATGACAGCGATCCCTGGTGTCACTTCGATGACTTTCTGCGGTCCGCCATGTACGAATGCTGCCGGGCGAGCCACGTTAAGCCGTTTCGTCTGACGGCTGACGGGGCGGAGCTCAGACCCTTGTGCGAGCCCGATCCTTTCCGGGAGACTCAGCCATTTTCGGCGCGTCAAGGAATTGTGGGGCACGTTCTGACCACGGGAAGATCGTATGCAGCATCCGACAGCACGCAGGGTGACCTGGTGCTTCAACTGGGTGAGGAATCCGCCGAATCGATAGCGTGGTGTTTTGCGATCCGTGAGGGGTCGCGGAGGATCGGGGTGGTGGTAGCCGGGCAGCTGGAGCTCGATGCTGATCGGCACAGGCGATTGCTGCGCATCGCCGAGCACCTCATCGGCCAGTGGTGGTGCCGACTGTTGGAGGTCGCGCAATCACGAGCAGCGCTTCTGGATGACCCGGTGTCCGGAGCCTACACACGTGAGGCATTCCTACGTCTAGCGCACCAATCCTTGAGTTATTCATACAAACAGAACGAGCCCGTAGCAGTTGCGGTCGTCGCCGTTGAGAACTTGCGTATCTTCAACGACTCGGGTCGTTGGGAAACGGCTGACGAAATCATTAAGCGCGTTGGTGGAGTGTTGCGGCGCAAGGTTCGTCTGGATGATCGCCTGGGCAGGTTCGACGGATCGCGTTTCATCATATTACTGCGCCGGGTCGACTCGGAACTTGCAACACTGATTATCTCGCAGATCATGTCACAGTTGACCGCGTGCTGCGATGCCCCGGAGCGCAACGAGCCGCAGGTCAGGATACGCTGCGGAATAGTCGGCAGCGGAACCGCGACTCCTACGTTGCGTGAGCTTGTCTCCCGCGCGTTGATGCAATGCCGCCGGGCGCGCGAGGATGATCTTCAGATTTCCAGCGATCTGCAGTATGAACCGGTGTCAAGTGGAATCCGCTGATGAAGGTGGAACAGCAACGAGTGGGTACTGTAGATGTGCTGTCCCCGATTGGCGCTCTGGTCGATGAGGACGCCGCTACCTTCTCCACGCTTCTTCTAGCGAGGCTGCAATCGTCGAATCCGCGGGTGGTCGTCGCGATGCAGGACGTGCCCTATCTGGACAGTGTAGCGTTGGAGGGGATGCTCGGTGCCGCTGACGTACTGGCAGAGCGGGCTATGGATCTCAAGCTGGTCAAAGTCACTTCAACGTGTCGCGACATCTTCGCACTGACGGATCTATCGGGAAGGTTTCGCTTCTTCGACGACGTACAGGACGCAGTAAAGAGCTTTCTCTAGCAGCGGGTTGGTCGAGGTGCGTAGAGTGAGAAGTCGCCATGAGTAATCTGGCAATAGACGGCGCTGTCAGGCTCGGCGAGCAGCTCGTGCAGGAGGGGATGATCACGCGGGAGCAGCTTGCGGAGGCACTTGCGCGCCAGCAGAGCCTGGGAGGGCGCATAGGTGGCACTCTCGTGGATCTCGGCGCCATAACGTCAGCGACTCTCGTTCAAGCGCTTTCGCGACGGTTGGGGGTCAGGGGATGCATCCTACGGCATGGATTGATAGACCCGAAAGTCGCCAAACTGATTCCTAAAGAGGAGGCACAGCGCCTTCGCGTGTTGCCGTTGTTTCGAGTGCGCGGTGTCTTGACCGTTGCGATGGTTGAGCCCCAGTCACTCCCCGCGCAGGACCGTCTGTGCAATCTCACGGGGTGTACGATCCGCCCTGTACTGGTGCTGGAGGACAACCTGCAGGAGTTCCAGCACAAGTATCTGGAGTCGGAGGTCAACGTGGACTCTTTTCTGGCATCGATGGGGGAGAGTGACATCCATATCACGGAGAGCGAAGCCATCGATGAAGGTCCATCGGCGGACATTGACCAGATGGTCGACGGCAGCCCCATTATCAACCTCGTCAATCTTGCCATCCTCAACGCCCTTAGAGCTGGCGCAAGTGACATCCACATTGAGCCAGACCGCGACGCGACGCACATACGATATCGAATCGATGGACGTCTACAGGAGATGCTCAAGCCTCCCAAGGGTATGCATGCTGCCATCATATCCCGCGTCAAGGTGATTGGAAGGATGGATATCGCCGAGAAACGGCTTCCACAGGAAGGGCGCGTACACATACTTGCCGACGGGCGAGAGGTCGACTTACGGGTGTCCACGATGCCGACCGTCCTAGGGGAGAAGGTCGTCCTGAGAATCCTCGACAGGTCGCAGTTGAGCCTCGATCTGGAGTCTTTGGGCATCCGCGGCCAGGACCGACACGCGATCGAGATGATGATAAAGAACCCGTATGGTCTGTTACTGGTCACAGGCCCAACGGGCAGCGGAAAGACCACCACGCTGTACTCCGCCCTGGATCTGCTGCGAGAGGAATCTACGAACATCGTCACTATCGAAGATCCGGTCGAGTATCAGCTTCCTCTGGTAAATCAGCTTCAAGTCAACGACGGCGTAGGGTTAACGTTTGTACGGGCACTGCGTTCCATTCTGCGTCAGGATCC
>JBHHXS010000287.1:0-4709 GCA_046757145.1 Phycisphaerae bacterium
GCGGACGATCGTTATAGTGCTTGAAGCGTAGTCCACCGCCAGCGGATTGATCCCTCGCTTATCGTCGCCCCGATGTAATAAGTGTTCTCAGGTAAAGTAGTTGGAAGATCGAAGGACAGAATCGTTGGAAGGCCGTCTGGAGAAAAAGTGATTGACGCGGTGTCTATCACTCCTGCGAAGCCGCGATTGAAGTCGTCATCAAAGTCGTAGAATACTTCGACTATCCCTACGGCACCGGGCTCATATACCGCAGCCTCAACCTGGATCTGATACTCCTTGCCGCCGAATAACTCGACTGCCGTGGCACCGGGAGCGACAACTTTCACCTCTGCCGGACGAGCCGCCACCTCAACCACGCTGATCGTGGGGCCTAGCAGCGTCACGATGCGATTGGCGTCACCGTTTTCGACAGCAGCAGCAACCGAATCGCCGGTGTCCACCGCGGAAACGCCGATCTGGTAGTCGCCCGGAGCCAGGTTGGCAGTAGCGAAAACGCGCTGACCGACGTTGCCTGTGCCCGGCGTGCCCAGTCGCGTCCCCAGTTCATCCGCATCGCCGGTCCGGGAGTCCTGTTCCGAGAGATAGAACGCCCGCCAGTGAACGTTCACGTCCTCCGGGTCCCCGAGATCGAACCGGATGGTGATGTCGTCGCCCAGCCGGACTGTGATATCTTCGGCCGGAAACAGAAAAACGGGGTTGGGCGGGGCCTGAACGTGCAGTACTCCCCGCGAGAGAATGGTTTGCTGGGACGACCCATCGAAGATCGTCAGCCCAAGACGATAATACCCCGCTCCCACCAGCGACGGGTCGAAGCGGAACTGCCCGTCACCGGCGGGAAGCGCAGCGGCTATGGTCGTCCGTGTGCCGCCCTCGATGGGCTCCCAGGTGATCGGGTCGACCGGTTCGTAGAAGCTGGATACGACGGTGCCGCCCGTGGCGCTGACGTGGTACAGAACCGAGACAGGACCGTCACGCTCCGAGACCTCGATTGCCAGTCCGCTCGAAAGGCTGACGATTTCGCTGGGTGCAGCCCCGGCATCAGCGGTGCCAGTGTCGCCCCCTCCCGACGCACCGTCTGTCGCGTCTGCAGACCCTCCGCTGTCAGCAGCGTTGGGACATCCAGACGTAAACAAAAGCAAGGCTGTACAGAACACGGCACACACGTGCCGGAAGCGTCGGAGGGGCTTTCCGAAAACAACTGATCCCTTCATTCCTTGGTCACTCCGAGCCCGCCAATGCGTGAGCGTTGAGCGCGGCGTCGGCCCCGCCTCGGGGATTATCGACGTTCTGACGTTAAGCGGACTGCGAGGCACCGCATGCGAGCGCCGCGTCCACGTAACATCCGCGCACCACTCGGTCGGAGATGTTATACGCCCGGCGTAAGAGACGTGTCAATAAACCAGGCTTCCGCTGGTCGACTGCCTAGGCGCCCCCAGCACCATTGTGTGCCGGTCCCGACGCCTTAGAATGTCAGACGAACACCGAGCGTTTCCTGGGAACGGCGTGGTCTGCGCATCCCACGAGCCGACGGAGGATGTAGGTCTGTGGCCAGTAGGTGTGTGAGCCAGGTCACTGATACGCACGACGTTGCCGGCTTGCGCGTGCTCGTAATGGGGCTGGGGCACTTCGGCGGCGGACTTGGCGTAACCCGCTGGCTCGCAAACAATGGAGCAAGCGTGACGGTCACCGATCTGTCGACGGGCGACCGGCTTGCAGATTCACTAGGCAAAGCTGCCGATCTCGACGTCGTCTGGCATCTCGGACGGCATGATACCGCAGACCTGGATCAGGCTGATCTTGTCGTAGTCAACCCAGCGGTGGACAAGGCCCGATCCGAGTTCTTTCAAGCCGTTATCAGCCGCGGTATCCCTTACACAACGGAGATGAACCTGTTCTGCGGCCTTTGCCCGGCACCGATCATCGGGATAACCGGTACGTACGGCAAAAGCACGACCTGCGCCATGCTGGCCGACGCCCTGCAGAGCTGCGCCGGGAACGGAGCGGTGGGATACTCCCGGGTGCACTTGGGCGGCAATATCGGGGGCTCACTGCTCAACGACCTGAGCAACATCGATCCAACCGACTACGTCGTGCTCGAAATGTCCAGTGCACAGCTTGAGGATCTTCCCATGATTTCGTGGGCCCCCAGGATCGCTGCCATTACGAATCTGTCACCCCACCATCTCAACCGCTATGACTCATACGAAGCGTACGTAAGCGCGAAGTCACACATCGTCGGCACGCACGACCGAGCCACCAGCGTGATCGTCGGCAACCTCGACGCGCGCACCCAAACGTTGCTGCGCAATGCAGTGCCGGATTACGACGCCCTCGTGGTACGCGTCGGAGACCTTCAGCCCCCGATCGAGCTGCAGATCCCCGGAAAACACAATAGGGACAATGCTACCTGCGCGCTGGGTGTCTGCCGACAACTCGCGCTCGATGAAACGGTCGTCCGCCGGGCCCTGCAACGCTTCAAAGGCTTGCCCCACAGGCTGGAATTCGTTCGCACGGTGGAAGGAGTGGACTATTACAATGACTCCAAGGCTACGTCACCAGGCGCTGCGATCAGAGCCGTCGAAGCACTCGATCGTCCGATCGTTGCGATCGTCGGCGGAAGGGATATCACAGCACATACGCCGGGCGGGGCATCAGACCGCGTACACCCTGAGCCGCAGAGGGTAGCGTCACGCTCTGCGGACGACACCTCTGGGCAGCCGGTCCGTGAGCTCCGCACGGCGGGTCGGCAATCGACGTTAGCTGACTGGGCATGCGTCGTTACCGCAAGAGCACGCGCCGTCATTTGCACCGGAGAGTCGGCATCGGCCTACGCCACTGCCCTGCGGACGCACAACCGGGGGAGGTCCGCCTGCGCGATCCGCCAGGCTAGCGACCTGGAGGATGCACTCAGGCTCGCGCGCGTACATGCCTATCCGGGCGACATCGTCCTCCTATCGCCCGGTGCGCCGAGCTTTGACCATTACTCGAACTTCGCCGCTCGAGGCCAGCACTTTGTAGACCTCGTCAACGCGCTGTAGCGGCATAGCGCACGCCAGCCAGTGTAACGCTCACCTGCCGGGCCCAGCGTGCGACGCCTGACCACTTGCCGGCGCGGCCGGCTGACGGACGAATCACATCCGACGGCGTCAGATTTCCCGACACGTAGCCACACGCGGGAACCGGCGTTGCAACCGACCGCGCGCCTTCGTACACTCGTTCCCATGGGAACGAAGACAACCATTGACCGCCTTTCAGAGCACGTGGGACGGACAGTCACTCTGCAGGGCTGGGTCTACAAGACGCGGGCGAGTGGCAGGATCGCCTTCATAGTTGTACGCGACGGTACGGGGTTGTGTCAGTGCGTCCTTGAAAGGAGCGAACACACCGAACCGTTCTTCGACGAGGCCAGGAAGTTGGGCCAGGAATCGTCGCTGGAGGTTACCGGTACGGTGAAGGCGGACGCACGCGCCATCGGTGGCCATGAGCGCCAGGTAGAAAACGTAGTACCCGTACACACCACCCACGATTCCCCGATCACACCCCAGCCGCACGGAATCGACTTCCTGATGAAGCAGCGGCACCTGTGGTTCCGCTCACAAAGGCAATGGCACATACTCCGCATCAGGGCGACCGTCGTCGATGAGATACGCAGGTTCTACAACGACAACGGCTACGTCCTCATCGACACACCCATATTCGCACCCGCCGCGGGCGAAGGAGCCCAGACGCTCTTCAGAGTCGACTACTTCGGTGAGCCCGTCTATCTCGCCCAAACGGGGCAGCTCTACCTTGAAGCTGCCTGCATGGCCCACGGCAAGGTCTACTGCTTCGGGCCCACTTTCCGGGCCGAAAAAAGCAAAACACGCAGACACCTCACCGAGTTCTGGATGGTAGAACCGGAGATCGCCTACGCCAGCCTGGCTGAGGTCATGGATGTAGCGGAGGAGTTCATCTGCTCTATTGCGAATCGCGTGCTTGCCGACCATCGTGACGCGCTGACAGAATTGGGCCGCGACGTGAGCGAGCTTGAGGCGGTCAGGAAGCCGTTCGTCAGGATAACTTACACCGAGGCGGCGGAGCTACTCCGCGGAGCAAGAACTCGGGAGCTGCTGCAAAGGGATGTGCAGGAGAAGACGGTCCGCATGGCCGAGCTCGAAGCCAAGATCGAGCAGCTGGAGGCGACTGCCCGGAGCAACGCAAAGCAATGGCAAAAAGACAACGCCGCCGCCCAGGCCATTGAGGCTCGCGAGGAGCGCGCCGAGTTGCAGGAACAGATCGCCAACATACCTCACCACATGGAGTTGGCTGCCAGCTTCGAGTGGGGCTCCGATCTGGGCGGATCGGATGAGACCATTATCTCGCGTCTCCACGATCGACCGGTATTCGTAACTCACTACCCCAAACACTGCAAAGCGTTCTACATGCGCGCCGACCGGAACGACGACCGCGTGTCGGAGTGCTTCGACCTGCTCGCTCCACAGGGCTTCGGCGAGATTATCGGCGGCTCCGCCCGCGAGGAAGACCTCGAGCGCCTGCTGAAGCGCATCGACGATGACGGCCTGAACCGTGGAGATTATGAATGGTATCTCGATCTTCGGCGTTACGGCAGCGTCCCGCATGGCGGCTTCGGCCTGGGCGTCGAGCGCACCGTGGCCTGGCTCTGCAACCTGAAGCACATCCGCGAAACCATCCCCTTCCCCAGAATGATG
>JBHHXS010000288.1:0-4675 GCA_046757145.1 Phycisphaerae bacterium
CAAGCCGACCCTTTTCTTCAGAGTTGAGCGATACCCAGCAGGCACGCTGTACCCGGGGGCATACTATGACAACCGAGCTTCTGACAGAAAGATACGCTGCTGACCTGCATGGTGTTCTGCGCTGCTACGACCGCGTTCTTATCACCGGCCATGTGCATCCGTGGTGCTATGCGAAGGGGATGACCGCTTATCTGTACCAGCACGACATCATGATCTTCGATTACAGGAAGCGGTTTGCAAACCCGTTGCGAGAGACCCTGCGGGCCAATGCGGAGACCATCGCCAGAGAGAATGGTCTGAAAATCGAATTCATCCGTAGCAGCAAGGCGTTTCGCAAAGAAGACCGCATTCAAGAGATACTTCGAACTCGTGGGGGTCAGCCTGGCCTGGTGCACATCTTCTCTGCGATGGAGCGTTGCCTGGCCTACACACCCTGGCACGATAAGCAAATCGGCAAGACCTACGTCAAGGTCACCTCCGGCAAATGCCTGCACTATTACTTCTATTTCATAGATGCAGACCTGGGTCTCTGTTACTTACGGGTGCCGACCTGGTGTCCCTTTCGCCTGCAGTTCTACTTCAATGCACACAATTGGTTGGCGAACCAATTGAAGCAAGAACACATCGGCTTTGAATTGCAGGATAACGCCTTCTTACAGATTGATGACTTCGAACGCGCCAATCACCTGGCAGCTCGCTTCAACATTGAGAGCCTGCACGCCAAGTTGGATGGCTTTGCCCAACTGTATTGTCCGGTGGCTGCGACCCGGGGTCTCGAATATCGTTGGAGCCTCATGCAGGCCGAATATGCTACCGATCTGGTCTTCAAACGTCAGAGCACACTGCAAGCCTTCTACCCGCTTCTCCTGGAAACCCTCATCCAGGCGGTCAAACCCGCCGACATTGCCACCTTTTTAGGACGGAAACTGCGTGGCAACTACCAAGGAGAGCTGGGCAATCGCTTCAATGTGCGTTGGCTGGGAAGCCGCATCAAGCATCACATGGGACCCGTGGCCATCAAAATGTACGACAAGTTCAATATCGTCTTACGCATTGAGACCACAGTGAACAATGTCGCCTTCTTCAAGCAGTATCGCCAGGTCCACCATCGCAACGGGACAACTTCTACAAAATGGGCCACCATGAAGAAGACCATTTACTCCCTGGCTTCTTTGCAACAGACTTTACTGGCGGCCAATCAACGTTATCTCAAGTTCATCTCGGAGATCAAAACTCCGGAGGTCGGCGTTCAAAAGCTTCACCGCCTGGCCGAAACCAAAGCTGAAAAGCAACACCGCTACAAGGGCTTCAATCTCTTCACGGAAGAGGACACCTCCTTATTTCGCACCTTGTTGCAGGGCGAGTTTTTCATCAGCGGTTTCACTAACAAGAGCTTGCGCCAATACCTCCCCCACAAGAACTCGGGGCAAGTCACGCGTCTGCTCAAACGTCTGCGTGTGCATGGTTTGATAAAGAAAGTGGGCAGACGGTACAAATACTATCTCACCGAGTTTGGGCGCCAGGTGATCGCTCTGGCTTTGAAATTACGTGAGCTGGTCATTATTCCTGAGTTGGCTCAGGCTTAATTTCCTTGTCTCCTGTGCAAGATTATTATTGGAAAGGTACTAATCCCCCCGAAGGCCCCGCTATGGTGTGTTCGGGCTGAGTAGTTACTACCTGCGGAAGACTATGAATCCGCGTGGGGCTGTGTACCAACTCTCTGCTCACAACATCGCCGCCATGATCCGGTCGAGCGATTCAGGGGGCGGGCGCAGTTGATCGTCCGGCAGCAGCGCGAGCGGAGTCTCGGTCAGGCCAATCTGCTCGGCGAGAATTTCAACCTGCGGGTTGAAATAGATCAGGCCGGTGAGGAACACGCCCTCCCGGCGCGATTTTTCCAGTATCGCAATTGCGGCGTCCCGATTGGTCGGATCGTAGTCCTCATCGAGTTTCTTCAGGACGATATGCGAGCCGTCATGTAACTGCACTTCTCTGGTCTCGCCCGGCTCATAGTCGACCGAAATCTCGGCCTGCGCTGGAACATAGTCCACCAGATGCAATGGCTCATCGTGCGCGCGCATCCACGCGAAACTCTTTGTAGATGCGTCGTGGTTGTTAAATGTGACGCACGGGCTTATGACGTCCAGCATGGATGTGCCTTCAAACGCCAGGGCGCCTTTGAGCAGCGGGCGTACCTGCTTGGGATCGCCCGCAAAACTGCGCGCCACGTATCCGCAGCCCGCGCTGATTGCTTCCAGGGCCAGGTCGACCGGCGGTAGTTCGTTCTGCCCGTAATGCTTCTGGATCGAACCAACATCCGCCGTTGGAGAGAATTGCCCTTTGGTGAGACCGTACACGCCGTTGTTTTCCACCACGTACACCAGCGGCACATTGCGACGCATGACATGTTTGAACTGGCCGATGCCGATGCTGCTGGTATCGCCGTCGCCGCTCACACCGATGGCCTTGAGCGAACGGTTGGCCAGCAGCGCGCCCGTGCCGACGGAGGGCATACGCCCGTGGACGGCGTTGAAACCGTGCGAGCGACTGATGAAATAAGCCGGGCTCTTACTTGAGCAGCCGATGCCGCTGAGCTTAATCAGGCCTTCGGGTTTGATCCCGAGTTCGTAGCACACAGTGATGATCTGTGACGAAATCGAGTCATGGCCGCAGCCAGCGCACAGCGTGGAGGGCCGTCCGCCGTAGTCTTTCTTGGTCAGGCCGATCCGGTTCAGGCCCTTGGCGATAACTCTACCATTTGTACTCATGTTACATACCCTCCGCAGCCAGCAGCGACTCGGTGATGCCGCGCGCCGTAAGCGGCAGGCCGTCGCTGTACGCTAGCGACCGCACGCGCGCTGCAATTTGTGGCACTTCAAGCTGCAGGATTTTCTGCATCTGGGCGTCCGTATTCATCTCGATGACATACACTCGTTCGCACTGTTCGATGAAGGCGCGTACGTCCGCATGAACGGGCAACGCCCGCAAGCGGCAGTAGCGCGTTTGGACGCCGGCCGCCGCCATCCGGTCGCGCGCTTCGACGATGGCAGGATCGGCGGAACCGAAACCAATGATACCGATTTCCGCTCCGGGCTCGCCCTCAATGACCGGCGCCGGCATTCGCGCACGGATGGTTTCGAACTTCCGGTGCAGGCGCTCCATTGTCTCGAGCCAGTCCTGCGGGTCTTCCGAATAATGGCCGTATTTATCGTGGCCGCTGCCACGATTGAAATACGCCGCGCGCGGATGGTCGGTACCCGGCAGCGTGCGGTAGGCGATGCCGTCACCGTCCACATCCATGTATCGGTGGAAAGTCCCGTTGGCCTGGACCTGCTCCGCAGACAGCACTTTGCCGCGTTTGATTGGCTCTTCCGGATATGCAAACGGTTCGGAGATCCATTGGTTCATGCCCAGGTCCAGGTCGCTCAGGACGAAGACCGGCGTCTGGAACTCGTCTGCCAGATCGAAGGCGCGCCATCCGAACTCGAAGCACTCGGCGACGGAGGCGGGGAAAAGACACGGGTGCTTCGTATCGCCGTGGCCGAGCCAGTAGCAGGCAATGATGTCTCCCTGCGAGACGCGCGTCGGGAGGCCAGTGCTCGGCCCCATGCGCTGCACATCCCAGATGACAGCCGGCGTCTCCGTGAAATATCCGAAGCCGACGAATTCCGTCATAAGACTGATGCCCGGCCCGGACGTCGCCGTCATGGCGCGCGCGCCCGCCCACGACGCCCCCAGCACCATGCCGATGGCCGCAAGCTCGTCTTCCGCCTGTACAATGGCGTACGTGGCGCGACCGTCTTCGTCGCGCCGGAGTTGCTTTGCGTAGGATGCAAGACTGTCCGCAATGCCCGTGGATGGCGTGATGGGATACCAGGCTGCGACGGTCATGCCGCCATATACAGCGCCGAGCGCCGCAGCGGAATTGCCGTCGATCATGATCAATCCGTCCGTCCCATTCATCCGTTCGACACAATACGGATCAGCCTTCGCCAGGTTTTCGGCAGCCCAGTCGAACGCTGCCTGGATCACCGGCAGGTTGACATTTACGAGCTTGGCGCGGCCGCCAAACTGCCAGTCGAGTGCAGCTTCGATCTCCGCCATGTCAATCCCTAGAATCTGTGTCACGACACCCACATAAACCATATTGGCAATGTAACCGCGCAGATTCCGCGCAACATCTGCCTGTTGCGCCAGTTTTTTGACGGGCATCGGGTAGTACGTCAGGTCGCTGCGCTCAAACTCGATCCGCCAATCGTCGGGATAGAAACAAACGCCGCCCGCCTCGATGGCCGCCACATCTTTGGCCGCCGTGGCCGGGTTCATCAGGACGACAATTTCGGCCCGCTGTCGCCGTGCAACATAGCCATCGCGGTTGCAACGGATGGTGTACCAGGTCGGCATGCCCTGAATGTTGGACGGAAAGATATTCTTCCCGTTCACAGGAATACCCATCTTAAACAGCGCCCGCAGCAGCACCAAATTCGATGTCTGGCTGCCGGAGCCATTTGGCGTGGCGACTTGCAACGAAAAGTCGTTCACGATGGGCGGGCCGTTCGCAGCCTGCGATACAGCACGCGGTGATTCCAGAACAGTGGTCATATAGGCGCCTTTCGGTTCACTTGTTAGATAGGAAAAATGGATGGGATCATGCGGCCAGATCGGGGCGGTGCCG
>JBHHXS010000289.1:0-4635 GCA_046757145.1 Phycisphaerae bacterium
GCGCGAATTTGCCCCTGACCCCCATAAGATCAAAGGCTTACGGTGGTCCGACCCCGCACGCATCCTGGCGATCAAACCTGGGAAGCCTTCATGTCCATGCCGGGTACGGGAGATGAAGACCCGGCGGATTTCGCGGAAGACGCTGAGCAAGCTGGCGTGTCGCACTATCTATTGCTTGAAGGCATTCGTCAGGGAATGCTGAATCTCTTTGCTGCCGCGCTCTACCATGCATTCGAGCAACAGATCATGCTCTTTCATCGGAGAGAGGTCCTGAGACCTGCCGAGGAGAACGATCATGCACTGCTTAAACTTTCAGAGTTCCAGAGCAGGCTCGCGCGTTCTGGCGTCGATATCACGACGTTCTCTTCGCGGGCGAAGATCGAAGAGTTGCGGCTCGTAGCGAACGCAGTAATACATGCCGAAGGAAACTCGGCAAAGAGACTTCACACGCTCCGATCTGACATGTTCCAAAACCCTCATCCGGATCAGCTCGGATTCCCCGGCGCGAGGAATCCCCGGATATTTCAACCACTCGTCGGCGAGGATTTGTATGTTTCCCTCACGGACGTCCATGATTACCGCGCAGCATTGATAACCTTCTGGCAGGAACTGTCAGATGCGATGCAATGCGCCTAACCATGCGCTCCACCCGACCAAAAACCGCTACGCGGTTTTCGTCGGGTGAGCTTAGCCGTTGGGCCGTATAGTCACGTTTTACGTGATTCACGTGTTACGTTACTATGCGCCATGATCAGATCATTCAGGTGTTCTGATACCGAATCTCTCTCGAAACGTGTCCGCGTCAAGCGGTTCGTGAATATCGCTATCGTGGCTCGGCGAAAGCTCAGGCAATTCGAAATCGCCGCCAGAGTCAGTGATCTGAGGGTGCCGCCGGGTAACCACCTTGAGGCCCTCAAGGGAAAGCGTTCCGGACAGTACAGTATTCGTATCAACGATCAGTGGCGCATCTGCTTTCGCTGGACGAAGGCAGGCGCCGCGGATGTGGAGATCGTCGATTATCATGAAGGTGAATCCGATATGAGCAAGCTCGACCCCGTTACGCCCGGCGAACTCCTCCTGGAGGAGTTCCTCAAGCCCATGGGACTTAGTCAGTATCGATTGTCCAAGGAAATCGATGTGCCTGCGCAGCGCATCAGCGAGATTGTTGCGGGTAAGCGAGCGATCACAGCCGATACAGACTTGCGGTTGTGCCGGTTCTTTGGTCTCTCCAGTGGCTACTGGTTGCGTGCCCAGGCTGCTCACGACACGGAGGTTGCCGAGCATGAGATGGCGCCTGTGCTGAGAAAGATCAAGCCGTGGGCGGCAAACGCGGCCCAACAAGGCGCTGCAACGGACGCCGCTGAGCGCAAGCGTTAGGCCGCTTCCTGACCCAATTCGCATTCCCCGGGGCTTGTAACCTGTAACGGGAGAGGTTACACTCTCCCCCGTGATACGGACGTTCAAGCATCGCGGACTGGAACGCTTCTTCCTGACAGGGTCAAAGTCCGGAATCCAGCCCGCCCACGCTAAGCGAATTCGGCTGATCTTGGGTCGGCTGAACGCCTCGACCGCGCCCTCAGACATGGGCCTCCCAGGCCTGTATCTCCACGAGCTCAAAGGGCGGCAGGCAGGGCGCTGGTCGGTTCGAGTCAGTGGGAATTGGAGAATCACGTTCAAATTCGAGGGACCGGATGCGATCGAGGTTGACTACGAAGACTATCATTGAGATCTAAGATGAAGATGCATAATCCACCTCATCCGGGAGAAGTCCTTAGGGAGCTTTGCCTCGAGCCGCTTGGTCTGAGTGTCACTCGGGCGGCTGAGGCGTTGGGTGTGAGCCGCAAGACACTCTCGGCGATTTTGAACGAGCGGGCGGGAATCAGTCCGGAGATGGCCATTCGGTTGTCGAAGGCGTTTGGTACGTCAGCTGCGAGCTGGCTTAACCAACAGTCTCAGTATGATTTGTGGGTCGCAGAAAAGTCTCATAGCAAAATCAAGGTCAAGCGCCTATCCGCGGCCTAACAAGGCGCTGCAGCGGACGCGGATTAGACACGAGCTGCTTTCCTTGGCGCTCCGTCCGCGCCGCTGAGCTTGGTCGTTAGGCGGCAAGAGATGGGATCAAAACGGACAAGCCGTGAAGGTACGGGACCTGCTTAAGATGCTAGCCCGACTTCGTCAACTCAGCCCTGATCGGCATGCTAACGGATTGATTTGTTTGATCTGAGAAGGTAAAGGTCGGCACTACAAGCCCCGCCAGGGGCGTGCTGTGCGAGGCGCGCGTCGACGCTACGACGCGCGGGCGTGGTGGGCGTAGATCCGCGGCGGCGGTTGCTTGGGCAGCGCGAGCTTCATCTCCTGTAATACCAGGCGCTGGTCGCGGTCGGGCTGGGTGTAGCGAGACAGCACGAGTTCGCGTCCGTCGACGGTCGGCACGTGCACGTCAACCATCTGCATGGCGGCGAACTTCTCCAGCACCGCCGCGGGCGTAAGGCCGGGGGCGAGAGCGCGCAGACGCTGCTTGAGTGTCACCTGCAAGCAATAGGCGACGAAGGCGATGAAGATGTGCGCCTCGATGCGCTCGTCGCGTTGGTGATAGATGGGGCGGATACTGAGGTCACCCTTGAGCTCTTTGAATGCCTGCTCGACCTGGGTGAGCTGGATATAGAAATGCCACAGCTTGGCCGGATCCTCGTCACACAGATTCGAGCGCAGCAGGTAGCGCCCCTCGCGCCGGCGTGCGACACGCAGCTTGTCTTTGTTCAAGCTGAAGGTGAACGTTGTGGCATTGACGTCGTGTCCGGGCTTGGGCAGCGTGACGTTGACCAGCGCCCAAGCGCGACCGGCCTCCTTGCGGGCCGCGCCGAGCTTGAGCAGCAGTTCATCGCGCGTGATGCGTTGTGTTTGAAGTGCGTGCAGCCGTGCCCATAGCTTCTTGAGTCGACGCTGGCGCATGGCGCGCTCCTTGTGCACCCGTGCATCGCTGCGCGCGAGCACGTACAACTCGCCGTCACGCTCGAGCAGCTTGACGTGGACTGAGTTGCGGACCTCGGCCCAGGGTTGGGTGAGAAAGTCCTTCTCCAGCTTGTTCAGCCGCCCGCGTGGCGTGCCTACCAGGTAGCTCACCGGATAGTCGGCCTCGCGCATCGCGCTGTGCTGGTACCAGTGACGGTGTAACCGCCATTCGCTGCCCGGTTCGACCAGCTGGTAGGCCACCAGCGTCTTGAACACGTTCAGCCAGCGCGTGCCCTGGCGGTTAACAGGCAGACGTGGCGCCCAGAATGTGTCCAGGTCGAGCTGGCGCCACAACTCCATCGCCAACCAGCACGCGCCCCACTGGCGTGGCTCATGCAGCGACAACTCCGACAAACGCACCTGCACCACATCACAATCGAGCGCCGCGGGCGGCTCACGGTCAGCGGGAAAAATCGCCATCTGGCGCGGCTGCGCGCCACCATCACCCAGCACATCGAGCGCGCGGCACCACGCCCCATGTTGTGAATCGTTGATCTCGCCGAGGTAGAGCACCTGGCGTTGCACAACGCGCCCACCGTGGCTACGCCGATTCTCGACGATGCTCCAGTAGCGGTGCTCTTTGCCGTCTTTGCGGCGGGTCTTGGCGCGCAAGAACATGCGCACAGTGTGGAGAAAAACTCGGCCTCGTCAACGACCAAGGTCGGCACTACAGCGCGATCTGCGGACATGGCGCCGACCGAGCGCAAACGGATCAGAGACTTGCGCTCGCAAACGGAGCAAAATCAGCGAATTCGAGGATCGAGTTGACGAAGTCGGGCTACCTTGAGAGCGAGAGAGGGATCGTTCTTGCGGTCGTACATTCCTCGCGCCACCCTCGGGTATGGATGGAGCGAACCCGACTCGCCCCCTAACAAGGCGCTGCAGCTGACGCGGATTGGCGCTGGGTGCTTTCCTAGTCTCCTCGTCCGTGCAGCTGAGCTTGGTCGGTGGGCTCCGAGGGAAGCCTTACTCGATCCGTAACCGCGTCTCGACATATGCATAGGTAATATGCATACTCTGCCGATGGAGATCGAGTTCGATGACGCCAAGGCCAAGACGAATCTCGCCAAGCACGGCGTCACCTTCGATGAAGCGGCATCGACACTCCTGGATCCGATGGCGCTAGTATTCGAGGATGAGGACGCCGAGGGCGAATCACGCTGGGTTCTGCTGGGTATGAGTTCTCAGGCCCGACTTCTGACCGTGGTGTACACGCTCTGCGATGGCGAACGGATCCGCTTGATTTCCGCTCGTAAGGCTACCGGTGCTGAGGCGAAAAGTTATGCGTGACGAATACGACTTCTCTAAAGGGAGGCGGGCGAAAGATGTCCCGCATCTAGCCAAATTGCAGCAGGAAGCGAAAGGAAAAACCCGCATCACGATTATGCTCGATAATGACGTTTTATCGGGCTTTCGCGCTCGTGCGAAAGCGCAAGGACTGGGATATCAAACATTGATAAATGCCACCCTGCGTGAAGCAATTGGTTCGCGACCGATCGATGAAGCGACTCTGCGGCGGATTCTGCGCGAAGAGTTAAAGGCATCCTGAGTCTGAGCCCAACAAGGCCATGAACTCTGACGCCATAAAGCTGCGCCGCTCGTTCCTCGCTCTGCAGCTTTCTG
>JBHHXS010000290.1:0-4612 GCA_046757145.1 Phycisphaerae bacterium
ATTCGAGCTCAACAGCCAGTCAATACAGAGCGCCGACGAGTCCCTTAGGACCGTCGCGAACTTGAGAACTTAACGGACTACAAGGACGACTGAGGCACCATACGTGTATGAACAGGTATGAGTAAGTAGCGAGCGTGTCGGCTTCAACAGTCCGTACGCGCAGGAAGCGAATATGCAACGCAAGGATTGCGACAACATATCCTACGCCGGCCCATCCCCGCGGGCAGCGCGGCTGCCGAGAATGAAACAATGGACCCCAGCCCTTCTCCTGCTACTGTGCGCTGCCGGGCCCGAGGCGTACTCAGGTGACGTTCGACTCTGGCCTTCCGCAGTTGTCGTCACCGACAAAGTGGTCTTGAGAGATCTGTGCGAGCTTAGCGGTATTGACGCGGGGGCGCAACGCGAGCTCTCGTCCCTGGTGATTACGTCCGCCCCCCCGGTTGGCGGGTCGCGCTTGATCGATATCGATGTTGTACGGGCGGCTCTGACGCAGGCGGGCGTCAACATGGCCCGGGTTACACTGCGTGGTGCGACACAATGTGCCGTATCACGCCCCTCTTCCGCCCCGCCCGCAGCTCCCGCCAGTTCTACGAGCTCACCGCAGGCGTTGAACGGCGCGGTGGGCTCGACCGTGGGCTCCGCAAGCGTCACGACATCGTATATCCCGCGGACGTCACTTCGACGGGCCGTCGTCGACTACTTCAACGGGGAGTTTGCACGCTACGGTGGGACTGCCGAACTGGTATTCGACCGCGCTTCTGATCAGGTGCTTGGTCTTGGCGGCCCACCATATGAGTTCAACGTGCGCCGACGAGGCAGGTCGCTCCTGGGACTGACCTCTCTGGAAGTGGATGTACTCAGCAAGGGCAGCGTCGTGCAGACGGTTCCCATGGCTGTACAGGTAAGCATGCTGAAGAATGCGGTCGTGGCGCGGCGCGCGATAAGCCAGGGTGCAACCATACGCCGTGCGGATGTGGGTCTGCTTTCCATGTCCGTCACGCGTCTCGACAGGCTGGGGTTCTCAGACGTGGACCTGGCTATAGGTCAGCGGGCGAAGCGTTTCATCCCCACGGGCACGTTGATCGAACAGGCGATGCTGGAGTCGGTGCCGCTCGTGCGACGGGGCGATTATGTAAAGCTGATTTCGGCTGTCGGGTTCGTCCGCGTGGTTACGGCAGCGCGGGCCACCGAGGACGGCGTTCTCGGCGACATTATCACCATACGTGCTGCAGACGACAAGCGGGTCGAGTTCGACGCGGTTGTCGTCGGTCCGGGCGCCGTGCAGATCGGAGCAGGTCTGTCCCAGCGTATTCACTCGAAAGTAGCGAGTGGGAGCAGCGAGGATGATACATAGCAAAGCCCCATGGGTGTCACTTGTCCTTGTATTGCTGCAGGCGCAGGCATTCGCTCAGGTTTCATCCATCGGTGCCAGGAAGCGCAATGCCGAAGCCGAAATGCCTCCTCAGATCGCTTCTCGCGAGGAGCCAAAGCGGGAACGCAACCTGACGTACGAACGCTATTCATGGATTTCGGTTCTGCCGGCGAAACCCAAGACGTTCAAGCCGGGCGATCTACTGACCGTCATTGTACGCGAGCGGCGTAGGTACGAGGCTGACACCGACCTAAGACGGAAGAACCAGTTCGATGCAAAGAGTGAACTCAAGGCGTTTGTCGATGCCACCGCAGGAGGGATCGGAGCAGCTGCCTTCCAACGCGGCAACCCGAACATCGACTACAAGTACAAGAGTCAACTGCGTAAAGAGGCCGACAGCGAGCGAGAGGACGTACTGACGACCCGGCTCACCGCGACCATCATCGATGTCAAACCCAACGGCATGTTGGTGCTTGAGGCCCGCAAACGAATCCAGCATGACGAGGAGATCAGCATCATTACCCTGACGGGGTCATGTAGGAAAGAGGACGTCACACCCGGCAACACGGTGCTAAGCACACAGCTTGCCGACGCGACGGTCTCCGTGATCAACGAGGGGGCATTACGGGAGGCATCGAAACGTGGATGGATCACCAGAATCATAGACATTCTAAAGCCTTTCTAGCGGGATGAAGATGTATCGTACAGCTACGATAGTCGCCACCATCATGACACTCGGCCCTGCCGCATCCGGGCAGATTCCCACAGCTCGAGTGGGTGACGTGACCCACGTGCAGGGCCAGGGAACCAACGTCCTTGTCGGATACGGCCTGGTGACCGGCCTGGACAGGACCGGGGACGGAGGGAAATACCTACCGACGATGAAAGCCCTGGCCACAATGATGGGGCGCTTCGGCGCGCCTGTTGAATCACTCGATGACGTACAAGCCGCCAAGAACGTAGCAATCGTATCGCTGGAGGTCGTCGTCCCGGCGCACGGAGTGCGAGAGGGCGAGCGACTCGACGTGGCGGTTTCGGCACTGGCTGCGAAGAGCCTCGCGGGCGGGAGACTGCTATCCACCCCGCTGGTCTACCACGACAGAAACATACCGGAGCTGTTCGGCTTCGCTCAAGGTCCGATCGCTATTGAGGGAGGGATTGAGACGGCCGGTGTGATTCGCGACGGCGCACGAATGGAGCGTGACGTTCTCGTGCACGTCGTGGCAAGGGGTTCCGACCTGCTGGCAACGGGGTTCAACCATCCATGGATTCAGCCCGACGCTACCTACATCACGCTTGTGCTTAGCGACGCGCATGCTGGTTGGTCCATGGCGGCAGCGGTGGCGCAGGCGGTCGATAAAGAGTTGAGCATCTCGGCTGATGTCGAACGTGTGGCATTGGCTATGGACAGCAAGAACGTTGTCGTCCTCCTGCCTGAGCATCAGCGTGGCGACGCCGCCTCCTGGATCCGCGACGTCGAGCGCACCCCGCTGCTCATGGAATCAAACGAGGCACGCGTAACCATAAACCGACGGACCGGGACCATCGTTGTATCCGGGGATACGCGATTATCCCCGGTGATCATCTCGCAACTCGGTATGACCATAACCGTCATCAATCCGCTCCCTGACGGAACGGTCCCGGTACCACCCGTCAAAGAGAACGACTTCGTGGCCCTTGATTTGAAAGAGAAGCGACAGCCGAACGTCAACGACCTTCTCGAAGCACTGAATCAATTGAAAGTCCCGTTCAAGGATCGCGTGGCGATCTTGGAGGAGATACACCGGGCGGGCAAGCTCCATGCCCGGATACTGTACGAGGGTTGATCACAGTCATGACAGGCCTCAACACAATCCACAACATTGCCGCATCACCAGAGGCTGATCTCGAACGCCTACGCGATGTGGTGGGCGAAGTCGTAGGCTCGGTCTTCTACGGTACGTTGCTGAAGACCATGCGACAGAGCGAACTCAATGGCCCGTACGGGCACGGCGGCCGCGGTGAAGAGGTCTTCGCTGCCCAGCTTCACGGGATCATGGCGGAGGACATGGGCAAGGCAGCCAAACGGGAAGGGCTTGCTGCGGCACTGTACAACGCGATGGAACACCAGCAACGCCTGATCAGCCGTTCACGCGTGGATAATACTCAAGCATTACTATGAACGAACACATAGAAACATCCCGGTGGCGCGATCTGTTGGAGTTGCTCACGAGACTCCAGCAGATGCATGTCGATCTTTCCGTGCTCATAGACCGGAAGGTCGACGCGATGAGAAGGAACGATCTCGACACCTTGCGCGACACCCTTGCGCAAGAGGCAGTCCTCGTTCACGCCATACAAGAGCGCGAGGGGATGCGCCGACAGTTACTCGACACAATCGGGGAGAAGATGGGCTGGCCTGCGCAGACGGCGCGTGCCCTGTCGATGTCACAACTAGCGTCGCGCATCGCGCGTTCTCAGCGCGAGCGTCTTCTGGCCGTTGGGAAGAAGCTGCGCGAGGCGGTGTCGCGCGTGGCGAGGGCCAACCGCCTAGCCGGGTGCGTGGCCCGTGAGATCAACGACCATCTTAGATGGGTCTTTGCCTCGGTGAAACCGTATCAATCTGAGCCAGCGGGTTACACCGGCGCCGGCAAGCCCTTGGCATGCAGCGAGCTGACGATTCTCGACGCAGTAGGATAGCCACCCATGAGCCTGTTGAATTCAGCTCTACACATCGGACGCAGTGCCATACTCAGCTATCAGAGCGCCCTGCAGGTAGTGGGTAGTAATGTAAGCAGCGCCGCGAGCCCGGACTACACTCGATTATCCCCGAACTTGGCACCGGTGCAGGGGCAATTGGGCGGAGATGGCCTTCAGCCCGGGGCGGGCGTCGCCCTCGACGGGATCCAACGTAACATCGACGAGGCACTGGAGGGACGAATCCGTCTGGCGATCGGGACGCAGACGTTGGCATCGAGGCAGCAGGAGTCGCTTGCGCAGATCGGGACTTTGTTCGACGACCCGGCCGGTACCGGCCTCTCCGCGCCCCTGAGCGGGTTCTTCAGCGCCTTCGACGATCTTCAGAACAGGCCGGAGGACGGCGCAGTGCGAGATCTCGCCATCACACGCGGAGCACAGCTCGCAGACGCGCTGCGAGGGGTGCGCCAGGGATTGGCTGCCCTCGGGGAAGACCTGGACCAACAGATTGCAGACGCCGCGAAGAGTATCGACGAACTGACACAGCGGATCGCTGACCTCAAC
>JBHHXS010000291.1:0-4512 GCA_046757145.1 Phycisphaerae bacterium
AAACACGCTGACACCGGTGCCACCCGTTGCGTTCTTCAAGGCGGTGACTATCTCGGCATCATCGAACGGGTTCACGCGGAATACCTGGGTGACTCCCAACCCCCGTACGGCCCCTTCGATCGAGAACCGTGGGGGCTCGCGCTCAGGTGCACCCGCGCCCGGGTGGATGCCCTTCGACTGCGCCGGGAGCGTTGTGGTCAGGCTCGGCTGGAAGCCGGTCATCGCCGTTACGAAGTTGTCCAAAATGACAACGGTTACGTTATCCGCAGCTTGGACGGCGTTCGCCAGCGCGGGGAGGCCGCTGTGGAAGAACGTCGAATCACCTATATACGCTACGGTGCGCCGCCCAGTCATCCGCGCCACACCCGACGCCTGCGCAATGGAGGAGCCCATGCACAGAAGCATGTCACACGAATGAAGCGGCTCACCATAACCTAGCGTGTAGCACCCGATGTCATTGCAATACACCGTCTGCTTGCCAAAGACTTTCCGGACGGCATAGAAACTTGCACGGTGCGGACATCCCGGGCACAGGACCGGCGGTCGCGGCGCAAGCGTTGGGACGGACACGACACTTTTCAGCCGCGGCCCCATGGCGAGGTAGGCGCGAACGGCATCCTCCACAAGGCCGGGAGCGTATTCGTACTCCAGCGGGAGGTGGCCGCTGTGTTTCCCGCGTACCGGGATGCGCAGATCGTTACGAAACGCGCACAGGCTCACCACGTCCTCAACGAACGGAGTCAATTCCTCCACCACCAGAACGGAGCAAACACCGCGGAGGAACTCAAGCAGCACACCGCTGGGAACGGGGTACGCACCTACCTGCAACACGCTGACCTCATCATGCAAGCCGAGATCCTGGATAACCTGTAGGGTATAGGTGTATGCAATGCCGCTGGCTACGATCCCTCGCTTGCCTCTGCCCACGCGTTGGAAGAAGTCCGATGTTGCAAGGAGTTTCTCCGCCTGTCTATACCTGGCGGTCAACTCAGTCCGCATTCGCCGGGCGTTGTCGGGAATAGGTACGTATCGGAGGGAGTGCTTGGTGAAGTTAATCTCGTTTCTCTTCGTTGGAAGCTCACCCAGTTCGACCATCCCGCTGCTATGGCAAACCCTCGTCGTTGGGCGCACGATTACGGGAAGACGCGTTTCTTCCGACAGATCGAAGGCGTACCGCGTCATTCTCCGGGCGTCTTCCGGTGTTGCAGGGTCAAGAACCGGGATGAACAGGAAGCTGCTGAAATGCCGCTGATCCTGTTCGTTCGGACTCGTTATCATCGACGGGTCGCCCGCAGAAACGATGACCATGCCTCCCTCGACGCCGACGTAAGGTATGGTCGACAGCGGATCGCAGGCGTAACTCAACCCCAGGTGTTTCATGCCGCACATGGCGCGCCCGCCGGTGAGGGCCGCAGCGAAGGCCACCTCGACGGCCACTTTTTCGTTCACGGAGTACTCAAACAGTACACCAACATCATCCGCGAGACGGGCGAAGGTATCACCGATCTCCGAGGATGGCGTGCCAGGGTAACAGGAGAAGAACTGAACGCCTGCCTCCAGCGCTCCGCGCGCGATTGCCAGGTTGCCGAGCATACAGACACGCTTGCCCGGTTGATCCATCAAGAGCTCGTGCCTACGGTCCATGGTCGTACCCAACACACCTGCCGCGCCGGCACAGCACTACCCGAGGCCGGCATCTCTCCGCGTCCCACAACGGAGACAGATGCGCCCTTAATCGAAGCGCGATAGCCCCCGCGCGTCGCACCGGCACACGCGTGTACGATACTTTAGACGATACGACGCAACAAGAAGCTATCTCGCGCCGATGCCCGCTGGAACGCACTGCAGGGCGCTCCGCATCGTGCGCTCGCAATCCTTGGGGCCGTATGCGCTGAAGTGATGCGCTGCGTGGGAGCGGGCCCGTCCGCTGAGCACAAGCGCGGTGCTTGCGCATCGCTGCCACGTAGGGCACTGCCACGTACGGCAGATGCAACTTCCCGGCGCGTGCCCGTTATCGTAAGAACGCGCTAATGGAATACTCGCGCCGGCTGTTGACGAGGTAATTGGCCTGGCCAGCGGCTACCGACCACGCGGTAGAGACGGCGCATGGGTGACCGTTTCCATCGGGTCACACAACCGCGAAGCGGGCCTCGAGCGCTTTGCCATCCGCGTGCTGTCCATCGTCAGGTCGTCCAGCACCATCAGGAGCAGCTTCAGGTCGTACGGTTTCGCGAGGAAGTAGTCACCCCCTGCATACTCCACCATCTGCCCGAGGTAGGAGTGAGTCATATCATCCACCGCTTCGGTCATAATGAGCACGGTGATGTCGGCGCCGGCATTCTCGTGCCGCACACGCTCGCAGACCTCGAACCCGTCCATGTCCGGCAGGTGGATGTCCATGATCAGCACGTCTGGAGGCTGAAGTTCACAGAGCATCACGACGTCATGTCCGGAAGTTGTCGTACAAACCTCGTAACCCGCGTCGATGAGTTGATGGCGCAGCGTGCTCAGGCTCATGTCATCGGCGTCAGCTACTAGAACGCGCCGTCGTCTTCGCTCCATTCTGCTTCCCTCCTAAACGAACAACGGCCAGGTAATGCGTCGCGTGGCAACGAGGCGCCGCCGCATGGGTGCTGCGCGCATTCGAGGCCTGGACAACTCGGCATTGGGGTTGCGGTGCGAGCGTACCCGCTAACTCAACTGCAACGAGGCGTCCGAAGAATAAACAACCCCGCGTCTGAATCGGGCCAGTATGTCGGGTGTGCCACAGGCACGCCGACGGCTGACGTGACGCCCCTTCCCCCTATTCCCTAATGCACGGCCTGGCGGAGCAGCGTGAAACGACATGCCTGCCCGCTCCAGGGATAGTGTAGGATACGTTTGAATGTGCGGCAAAAGTGGCCGGCGCGGGTCCGGGATGCGTCGGTGGGTCGTTGACCTCCGATAAGCGGCGGCTTGTCGGTGTGTCGTCGAGGTCGAGCGCTGCTGCCGCGGGCCCGCCGTGGCTCGCCTGTTGTCGGGGGCACAGACACGCGGGCAGCCAGGTTTGCCCATGGGGCGGAGTCCGCGCAGCGACCGCACGTAAGAACCTACCTCCGAGCCGCACAATCCTTGACCAGCGCTCGAATGCCGGCGCCGTTGCGCATCGACGCATGGCATCGTCCCGCCGAGCCCGGTGTCGCGCATTGGCCAGCACGCCGAGGTGAAATCGCGTCCTCAATCGCGTTTTTTGGGCAACGCACTCGTGTTCGCTGCGATAACCGGGCATGTAACGGGCGGCGAAGTAGTCGTCTGGGTGAGAGCTAAAAACAGTAGACAAGTGTTTACAGTACTTTGAAAGGAGAATCGTAATGACTCAGATGAATCCAGCTCTCGATGGTAGGCAGCTCGTTGCCCAGGGGTTCAACTTGCTGTCGGGGCTAGCCAACACGTCGCCGATCGCGGCCAGGCCTGCACTGTTTGCTCAGCTCAACACTATGCTTGGGAAGGTTCTCGGCGGTGCGAAACTGTCGGCTCTAGACCAGTTGGGCCGTTACCCGGGCATTCTCCCGTTTCCGCGTCATCCGCGGCCCTGGCCCTTCCCGTTCCCGATGCCCCGCCCCCCCTTCAGGCCTGAAGGCCGGTGCGGTTGTCGCTGCTGCCCGTCCGATCAGTCCGCGTCCGGATTGACGACGAAGGGCAACACGGTTGACACGGGGCGGTACCGGATCACCGTTCAAGAGGGTCGGGTCAAGATCTACGACAAACAGACCAACACGTGGGTTAAGGCCCATGGCGATCCTCACCTGCTCACCAGCGACGGGGACAAGGGTCAGTTCCACGAGAACCTGACGATAGATCTGCCCGATGGCACCAAGGTGACGATTAAGTGCACACAGAAGGACGCCCGCGGCATCGCCTACATCGACGCGGTTGCGGTGATGAAGGGCGAAGAGGCGGTAGTCATAAGCGGCGTTCACGATGGAAGGCCGGGCGTCAACGTCGGCAACGTGCTCAACAACGCCGATGCTGTCGACCGGATGTGGGCCGACGGCACGGTTATGCGGGCCGGACGCGAGGTCGATGATCTGACATTCGCGAGAGACGGCAAGGAGCTGGTGGGCATCGATCCCAACGCTCGTTGGCAAGAGCACAACCTGGACGGGCACGGCGGTGTAAGCCGCAACCGACCCGACCGGCGCTGTGGCAACGGAGAGAGTAGCCGGACCAACGGAACCAGCGGCACGAGTCGCAGCTCCAACGTCTCGGGCGGGAGCATCTGGGCCCGACTGTGGGCCATCATCGCCCAACTGCAGGATAAACTCGAGGCCCAAGTGAAGGAGCTGGAGGATAAGACGGCACAGCTCGACTCCAATGCGAAGGGCACGAAGGTCGACCAGGAACTCCAGCAGGCGTTCTTCCAGATTCAGCGGTTGCAGGACTCGATCAAGCAAATGATAAGCACGATGACCAACCTGCAGAAGGCTGACAGCGATTCCAAGATGGCCATCGCTCGCAACCTCGCGTAAGAAG
>JBHHXS010000292.1:0-4502 GCA_046757145.1 Phycisphaerae bacterium
TCGAACTCATCCGTCGGCTGGGGAATGTTCTACCAGGTGGTCAACATCGGCGGGTTCATCGGGCCGCTCGTAACCGGGTACCTGCGACTCTTGGAGTGGCGCTACGCGTTCTTCGCAGCCGCGGGAATCATATTGGTCAACGTCCTGGTAACAGGGCTATTCCTCAAGGATTACGCGAAGGGTCGCGATCGGGAGAGCCCGGAACGAAGCAAGGGCCCGCGTGAGGTTTTCGTCGAGGCCATTACCACTCTCAAGGACCTTCGCTTCACGGTGTTTCTGGCCATCTTCTCCGGTTTCTGGTTCATGTTCATGCAGTTGTTCGACCAGCTATCCGTGTTCATCGACCAGTGGGTCGACTCGAACGACGTAGCCAGATTCCTTGCCGGCGTGACGGGAATGGAGTTCTTCAAGAACATGGCTGCCGATGGTGGGCAGGTCAATCCGGAGTGGATCATCGACGTCGACGCCGGAGCGATAATAGTGTTTGTTCTGCTCATCTCCTACATCACGGGCAAGTTTCGCCATATAAGCGCGATGATTGTCGGCATGTTCATCGCCTGTCTGGGCTTGATCTGGTGCGGGACCGCAGTGACGGGGTGGACGTGCGTCATGGGGATATTCGTTTTTTCGATAGGAGAGATGGCGTGCAGCCCCAAGTTCCAGGAATACATCGGTCTCATGGCGCCCCCTGACAAAAAGGCGCTGTACATGGGTTACTCGAACATCCCTTTCGCTGTAGGTTGGGCGGGGGCGAACTTCATCGGCGGCCCGCTGTACGACCACCTATCCGACAAGCACAAGCTGGTGCGCGATTACCTTGTGACACAACTGGGGCTGGAACCAAGCGCCGTCGACGCGCTGTCCAAGGGGGATCTGATGCCTACCCTTGCTGCGACGCTGGGTGATACCGAGCGAGCGGCGCAAGAGCTGCTGTGGCAGAACTACCACCCTCAGAGTTTCTGGTACCTCTGCATGGGCGTCGGGCTGCTGTCGACACTGGCGATGGTGGTGTACCACTTCGTGCTCCTGGCCGGGGCTAAAAAGCGTTCGGAATCCAGTGAATGACCGCGCAGCATAAGTCGGGGGTCAGAGCGGTATGCTGAACCCGGGCGTAAGAGCAGTATGCTAAGCCCGGGAGGACGAGTTTGGAGGTGACGGTTGAGCGATAAGAGCGAGTTGCTGGGCCATCCCAAGTGTCTGTTCGTGCTGTTCTTCGCGGAGATGTGGGAGCGATTCAGCTTCTACGGCATGAAGGCGCTGCTGATCCTGTACATGGTGAACTACCTCTTCTGGAAGCAGGCGGAGGCGTCGCATGTGATGGCATGGTATGCGGGGCTTGTGTATGCGACGCCGATCTTCGGAGGCCTCATAGCCGACAAGTTCATCGGGGCGCGTTGGTCCGTCGTCATCGGTGCGTCGTTGATGGCGATTGGGCATTTTCTGCTGGCCTTCGAGCCCATGCCCTTCTTCTATTCCGGTCTGGCATTCCTCATCGCGGGCAACGGTTTCATGAAGCCCAATATCTCGACACAGGTCGGGGCGCTATACCGCGAGAACGATGAACGTCGTGACAGCGCGTTTACGATCTTCTACATGGGCATCAACCTCGGCGCGTTCATCGGCCCGTTGATCTGCGGCTGGTTGCGCGTGAACTACGGGTACCATTACGGCTTCGCCGCAGCCGGAGTGGGAATGGTCGCCGGCCTCGTCGTCTACGTGCTGGGAATGAGCTCGGTCGAGCGCAGGACACGTCAGATTGCTGATGAGGACGCCGGCGCGAGCGCTACGACAGATGCCGAGGGCACAGGGGAGGCACAGGCGCCGGAAGTCCTCCCTGCTCACGTCTATCGCGACCGAACGATCGTCGTCATCGTAATATGCGTATTCGCCATCCTGTTTTGGGTGGGGTTCGAGCAGGCAGCGAACGTGATGAACCTGTGGGCGGAGAAACATACGAACTTGCACGTTTTTCAGGGGCATGCTCCCGAGGCAACCATCGAAACCCTGTCATCTCCGCAACCACATGAACCAACCGGCTGGCGCGACACCACGATCGCAGCGGAGCAGACACAGTCCATCAACCCGTTTTTCATTATCACGTTGGCGCCGGTCTTCGCCTGGCTCTGGACCGCACTCGAGAAGCGTAAGCTGCAACCGTCGACCCCGATGAAGATGGCCATGGGAGTGTTCTTCGCCGCGCTGGCATACGGGGTCATGCTTGGAGCAGCCTCGGCGGAGAGCAAGGCGACCAGTGCCCCGCTTGCCCGCCTGCCGGCAGGCGTCGACCTCGAGGAGTATGGGGCGACCCGCCTGCGCTTCGATAACGGTAGGCTGTACATGAACGGCGTCCTTACCGATCTCGATTGGATGCGAGCACTGGGCGCGTCCAGCTCCCAGGCTTACAAGGAGGAGATCGCGGAGCTGGTGGAACTGGCCGAAAAGCGCGCCGACGAGGTTCGGCAGGCTATCAGGGACGGCAGGCTTGCCAGGGGAACTTCGTGGGAGGTTCAATTGACCCTGCCCCCGGAACTGCGCACCATCGAGCCGGTGATGCGTTGGCCCGACTCAATCGCGTGGGACGATGAGACCGGGACCTTCACAGTCACCGCCGAGATTCCAGAGCGATATCGACAGCAATTGCTTGCCGCCGGTGCCGAACCCGACTTCCGCGAGGCGCTCAACTCGATCTACACGCAATCCTCCCTGGTCAAGGTCAGCATTGTCTGGTTGATCGCGTTCTATCTCCTGATAACGGTTGGTGAGCTTTGCCTGTCCCCGGTCGGCCTGTCGCTCGTGACCAAGGCCGCTCCGCCCAAGTATGTAGGCATGTTCATGGGCTTGTGGTTCTTCACCACGGGTGCCGTGGCAAACTATCTGGCCCATTTCATGGGTGGGATGTGGGGTACGATGACGCCCACACGCTACTTCCTGATCTTCGGTATTGTGGCTGCGGCGGCGACCGGAGTAATGCTGCTTCTTCTGCGCGTGCTCAAGCCCATGCTGCACGGGCTGCACTGAACGGGTGTGACTACGTTGCGCGGCGGGACGACTGATCCGCTGCTGATGGTGCAATCGAGAAAAGCGGGCGTCACAACGGCGGTTGAGCGTCGGCAGGAGTGAAGGAACCACCGTCGCGCACCACGGTAAAAGAGCCACCACGCGCACGGAACGAGAAGTACCACTGGTCAGCCCATTTGCTCATCGCGTCGGTGCCAAGGATGATATCCGGCAGGTCGCGGTTCGAGGACAGGCGCACGTGGACCGACACGCTACCGAGCACGGGGTGAGTGATGGTCGCTACCATCGACCCCATGGCGAATCGCTCCCATCCGCCGGCCAGATCGCTGCGCAGCACCGTTGCGTTGGCTCCGGTATCCAGCAGTCCGATGAGGTTCTGCGAGGCTCCGTCCAACTCGACCTCAACGCCGATGAACGATGTGTCAAACGTCGAACGTTCCTCAGGCAGCGGGTCGAAGTCGATGGTGAAACTGCCCGGGGGAACTTCAGCCAGGAAGACGACCGCGGGTTGGGCGAAATCGAGCCCGAGCACGACGCCCGTTTTGCGAAAAAAGTGGAAGCCGACACCATTACATCCGCACACCGAGGCTCCAACGATGGCGGACTCAGCGACAGCGCTGACTCCGCCCGCCGTATAGGAGAAGCTCTCCGTGATATCGACGGTCTGTATTCCTCCGAACACGATCACTTCAGTGGAGTCGACGATCTTCAGGCCGTAGTCCCGGCGGAGCATGACCTCGTACCCGCCGCCGGTGTCCACCAGAGCGGAACCGACCGATTCCCCTTCGACGCTCAGGGGGACTACGAATAGCGGCGAGGCAGGCTCAGGCAACGAGCTGCCGCACCCAGGGGCCGGTCCCGCAACGGCCACAATCGCAAGGACGCCGGCCGCCCGCAAGGCGCGGCGCAGAACAGGGAGAACAGGTCGGTAAGGGAGTTCGTGCATCACATGCGCAGCCTATATCGACGCGAGCCTCCCTGCCAGCGTCGGGCTAGTATAACCTGGTGCACCGCTAACCATGGCCCGCGCACAGGCATCTAACTGAACGACCGAGTGCGACTGCGCGCCACCCTTCCGAGCTGGGAGTGCAAGCAACCCGTAGGGAGACCGGGCTTGCGCTTGGGGCGTCGGATCCATGGTGCCGGTTCGCGCACCTTGACTGATTTCGGCATCCGTGCAGCGCAATCGCCGATATCCGTGACGTGACCTTGACCGATAGAGGCGATTGGGCACAATCGTTCCCCCAGACGTCCCACCGGGGCCCCCGTGGGACGCCTACGGGATACCCGCCTCAGCGGGCGCTGCGCGGCTCTTTGTTATCAACCTTATGCGCAGAGTAAAGGAGCATCGATCATGCACCGGTATCAACGGCCCGCCAGCATCATAGGATTGATCACGTTTTGTCTGACCGCCACGGCGGGCATCGCGGGCGATACGGTTGAGAAGATCGTAACCGGCGAAGGCCTGACTCAGGATGAGGCCT
>JBHHXS010000293.1:0-4484 GCA_046757145.1 Phycisphaerae bacterium
CCCGTCATTCGCCGCCTCGAAAAACTACTGGCCGCGTAGAATCGGTCGGTTTGAGGTATAAGACGAGAACCGGCACTGTGAAGGCAAAACGTCCGCCATGGCGACAGTAGCCGACAAGCACACAAACGTCACTATGAGTGCGAGCTTGCACAGGGGGTTCCTCATGCGATCAGCCTCCGCCAGTCTGCCTTGGATATACTACACATGTGAATGATGGAATCGTCACTGTATCTCACTCAGGATGTGTTCGAGAGGTTACTTGCACACGCGGTGCGCGACTACCCCACTGAATGCTGCGGCATCCTTGTCGGGTGTGCCCATGGTCCGCATATCCATGCAGACCGCGCGATCGCAGCCACAAACATCTCAACTGCCGACCAACGATCATCGTACCAGATTGACTGGCACACACTCTTTGCGACCGTGCGTGCCCTCCGGGCCCCGCAGGCTCGGGAGGCCATCGTCGGCTTCTACCACTCCCATCCCGACGGCTCGGCACAACCGTCGCAGCGCGATCTCGACGCCGCCTGGTACGGTTACTCCTACGTGATCGTGTCAATGTTGGACGGTTGGTGCTCGTCGATCACGAGCTGGCACCTGAAGGCGGGCGGGGATGGGTTTCAACGCCAGCCCGTCCTATTGCCCTGAGGACACCGCGGGTACATGCAGCGCGTTTCAGCATGCGCTTGACGCGCGGAGCCCTCCGCAACGCCTGACGCGTTGACATCCACTTTTCGGGTCCTTATGCTGTCCCGTGGAGCACCTGGACAAGAAGCCGGAATACACGCACGGAGAACCAATATGGGGCAAATCCATGAGGATATCATTGCCACAATAGGGCGAACACCCCTCATAAAGATCAACCGGATCATCGATACATCTGCCACCGTCCTAGCCAAGTTGGAGTTCTTCAATCCTCTGTCCAGCGTCAAGGATCGGATTGGGCGCGCTATGATCGAGGCCGCCGAGCGCGACGGCAGGATCAATCGCGACACGCTGATCGTCGAGCCGACGTCTGGCAATACCGGTATCGCCTTGGCGTTTGTCTGCGCTGCCAGACGCTACAGACTTACTCTCACCATGCCGGAGAGCATGTCCGTGGAACGGCGCGCCATCCTGAAGGCTCACGGCGCCTCGCTTGTGCTTACACCCGCCGCCGACGGCATGAAAGGTGCGATTAGCGCTGCCGAGAGAATCATCCAGGAAACTCCCAACTCGTTCATGCCTCAGCAGTTTAACAACCCAGCGAATCCGGAAATCCACCGGCTCACGACGGCACAGGAGATCTGGGACGATACAGACGGCAAAGCGGACATCCTTGTGTCCGGAGTCGGAACAGGAGGAACCATCACTGGTGTCGGCGAGGTGATCAAGTCGCGAAAGCCCTCCTTCCGATGCTACGCGGTGGAGCCCGATACCTCCCCGGTCATTGCCCAAATGCGGGAAGGCAAACCGCTTAAGCCGGGCAAGCACATGATTCAGGGCATCGGGGCAGGGTTCATTCCAGATGTGCTCAATCTGGACATGGTCGACGACGTCATGCACGTCACCAACGATGACGCGTTCGACTGGGCAAGGCGTGCCGCACACGACGAGGGGATCCTGTGCGGCATCTCATCAGGGGCTGCCCTCTGCGCAGCAGATCGCATAGCCCACATGCCGGAGAACAACGGCAAGGTGATCGTGGTCGTGCTGCCCAGCGGAGGTGACAGATACATCTCGACGCCGCTGTTTGCCGAATAATCAGCGGGCTCGGAATCTGCGCGAGCGATCACGGTGAAGCCGGCTACCGTGAGCCTCGGTCGAATCGCTCGTCGGCGGCGGCGCTCCGGGCTCCGCATGTCCACTATGTGCCTCCCTTTGCTACACCTCCCATCTCGATGACGCATGCCGGCAAGGTCTTTGGCCGACAGAACAACGTGCGGCTAGGTGTCGCACTGTAGGCGATCAGGCGTTATCGGGCTAGAGGAAGCCCTTTCAGGGCTGAGGTGTCTGGAGGATTTGGGGGAGATACGCGAGGTTGAATCCCATATCCGGGGCTTCGCTTATTGTTTGACCAGACTCTCGGGAGTATCTATACTCATGTCGGCTTTGGAGGTCGATAACGAGCGCGGCATTCATTTTTTTGCCTGTTTGGCATACGGCATCTACCAATCCATCATCGGTCTGCGTTTTGGACCGCGTCGCTTAGTCTCCACTGCCGGTGAAAAGGTGCGATCGGGTGTTTCCCGGCGCAGGCAGCCCGGCTCGGCATCCTGAGAATTGTCGCCGCCGGGCCGTCGCTGTACGATTTCAGTGCGTTCAGTGGAACGGGGTTTGCGTTCGCCGTGTCCGTGGACATCCCCAATTATCGCATAGTGGAAAAACTGGGGGACGGGGCCGAGAGCCGTATATACCGTGCGCGCTGCATGCGTACGGGGAATGATTACGCGATCAAGATCGTCAAGGTCACCCGGCCGGAGGACACGAGCTACGTCGACCTCCTTCGGGCGGAACACACCATAGGCTCGTGCATAGATCACCGGGTAATACGCAAGGTGTACGAGCTTCGCATCATGCGTCAGCGGCTTCGGCTGCGCGGCGCCGTGCTGTTCATGGAGTACATCGAGGGTGTGCCCATGTCGAGCAAGGGCTTTCGGCGTCCGCTCGTACAGCTGTTGGACATGTTCAGAGAGGCGGCGCAGGGGCTGCATGCTATGCATGTAGCCGGATGGGTGCATGCTGACCTTAAGCCCAACAACATGATGGTCTGCCACGACGATTCAATCAAGCTGATCGACCTGGGCCAGAGTTCCGTCATCCACGAGGCCAAGCCGCGCATCCAAGGCACCATCGATTATATGGCCCCGGAACAGGCGCAGCGGGGGATCCTCGATCAGCGGACGGACGTGTTCGGCCTCGGGGCGGCTCTGCACCGCGTTGTGACGGGCAAGCCAGTACTGACGGAAATGAATCAGACCGTGAACATGCACTCTCAGAGCCTCATCGGCAAGCGAGTTTCCCAGATTCGAGAGCCAAGCGACGTAGAACTGCCGGCGTGTGTTGCCCGCCTGATTGATGATTGCTGCCAGGCAAACCCGGCAGATCGCATCGCGGATATGCCCTCCTTGATCGAGCGCATCAACCTGGCGGAGGCCATACTCACCAAACGAGGATCGCGGGAACCCTCACTGGAGGACGAGGTGGAGGTGGCCCACCGCGAGGCGTCGCTGGACGACACGTTGAGCGACACGATCGCGCATGAGTTGGGCTGCGCGCTCGAAGATGAATCCGTCGAACTGGTCGTCGAAGACGACTCGGTTGACCTTGAGGACGCCGCCGGCGGTGCTTGAACCGTGATGCGCAAAGCTCACGTCAGCATACTGGCCCCATCGCATTGAGTTCATCAGCTTGACCGCTTAAGCGGCGTACCTGCAACCCGGACCGCCTGTCCCGGACGCGTCACGATACGCCTGGATACCGCAGGGCGTTCTTCGTGCACCTCCGCGCCCACGACGCCGGCTCGAGAACCGTCTCTCCGTCCAGCCATGCGGAGTTGTGCCGGCATAGGAACGCAAAACAACTTGCGGGTTGGCCCGCAGGGGCCGTGGCCCCGCGCTGGCTGCCGGTCGAGGGCATTCTCCGGCGTATGGGGACGTGAGGTTAGCGGCAGCGGCCGTAGGGATTACAATGTGCGGGACCGAGTTCGCAGCCGGTCAACAGCGAATTCCAGGGACGATGCCGACGTCCCCACGGGCGAAGACCGTGGCGGAGGGTTGTATAGGCTAACAACAGGAGTAGATCATGTTGAAGAACGTATACTTAGCCGGTGGTGTCCGAACACCATTCGGGTCGTTCAACGGATCGTTGGCTGATCTGTCGGCCGCCCAGCTTGGAAGCATTGTCATTCGTCATGCGCTCCAGCACGCCGGGGTCAGCGCCGACGCCGTCGACGAGGTCATGGTCGGCAACGTGATCGGCGCGGGGCTCGGACAGAACGTCGCCAGACAAGCGTCACTCGGTGCCGGGGTGAAGACGTCAGTCGGGGCCACGACGATCAACAAAGTCTGTGGGTCGTCGATGGCAGCGGTCATCCACGCCGCTCGTGCCGTACTTTGCGGCGATGCGGGGCTGGTTGTGGCCGGTGGCACCGAAAGCATGAGCAACGCACCCTACCTGCTGCTGAAAGCCCGCGCCGGGTACCGTATGGGTAACGGAGAACTCGTCGATAGCATGATTCACGACGGTCTGTGGGACGTGTACGGTGACAAGCATATGGGAACCTGCGGCGACCAGTGCGCTACGAAGTATGACATAACACGTGAGGAGCTCGACTCATACGCGATCGAAAGCTACACGCGGGCGACCAAGGCGTGGGATGACGGGTTCTATAAGGACGAAGTCGTCCCGGTTGAGGTTAAGACGAGAGCAGGAACGGTAGTTGTCAACCGCGACGAGGACCTGGGAAAGTTCAAAGGACCTGAGAAGCTCCGTGCCCTGCGGCC